>JAIMBM010000023.1 GCA_023511475.1 Anaerolineae bacterium | reverse complement strand
GGCTGGATGGGTTCGGGCTTTGTGGCGGCCGTGGCTCACGTGCCGGGCATGGAGGTCTGCGTACTGGCCGACGAGGATACGTGTGCCGCGCGCGAGGCCCTGCTCGCGGCAGGGGTCGATGCCGAGGGCATCCAGGAGGCCGGCGATGTCGGGCCAGCTATGGATGCCCTGAGGCGTGGCAGGCGGGTGATCACCGGCTCCTGCGCGCTCGCGGCGCAGCTTCCGGCCATCGACGTGGTGGTCGACGTCACGCCATCGCCCGCCATTGGCGCCGAGACTGCGTACGCCGCAATACAGCATGGCAAGGATGTGGTGCTCGTCAACATCGAGGCCGATGTTACCGTGGGTCGCATCCTTAAGCGTCTGGCCGAGCGGGCGGGCGTGCTGTACACGGTGTCGTCGGGGGATGAGCCGGGGTGCCTGATGGAGCTATGGGAGTTCGTCAACACCCTGGGCTACGAGCCGATCGTCATCGGCAAGGGCAAGAACAACCCGCTCGATCGGTCGGCTACGCCCGACACGGTGACTGAGGCGGCCCGCAAGGCCGGGAAGGACCCGTATCAGGTCGCCTCTTATGTTGATGGTACCAAGACGATGTTCGAGATGGCGTGCGCTGCCAATGCTACCGGCTGCCTGCCCATGCGCCGCGGGATGGTCGGGCCGGAGGCGGACCTCCGGACTGTCTCGCAGGTCTACGCGCTGAGGGAGGATGGGGGGATCACGCCTGCGCCGGGAATGGTCGACTTTGTACAGGGCGCCGCGATGGCGGGGGGCGTGTTTGTAACGGTGCGCGTGAATGATGCGCGGCTGTGCGCAGACCTGGAGTATCTCAAGGTGGGCCGTGGCAAGTACTACACCTTCTTCCGCCCCTACCACCTCTGGTTCCTGGAAGCGCCGATCTCTATCGCGCGGGCGCACCTCTATCGCCAGACGACCCTGGTGCCCCTCGATCGGCCTGTAGCTGAGGTGATGACCGTGGCCAAGCGGGACCTGCGGCCGGGCGAGCGCCTGGACGATCTGGGCGGATACACTTTCTATGGCGTGATCGACAGGGCGGAGGAAGCACGGGCCCTCAACGCCCTTCCGGCAGGGCTTGCACCGGGGGCGGCGGTCGCGCGGCCGGTATCGGCGGGCGAGGTTGTGAGGTGGGACGACGTGCGCCTGGATGAGGACAGGCTGGTCGTCAGGTTGCGGCGACAGCAGGACGCGCTCTGAAGGTCCCCTCGGGCTGCCGCTCACAGGGATGAGGCTCAGGAAATGTCGGCAGGCACTGAAGCTGCGCTGGGCCGTGGAGAGTGGGCAGGGCTGAGCTCCGAGGCCCTCTACCACGCCCTGCGTACGATGTACACCATTCGCTACTTTGAGGAGAAGGCCGAGGAGCTGTATGCCCTGGGCAAGGTGCATGGCACGATGCACCTGTACATCGGCGAAGAGGCAGTGGCGGTGGGCGCCTGCCTGGCGCTGCGCCCCGATGACTATATCCTCAGCACCCACCGCGGCCACGGCCACTGCCTGGCCAAGGGTGCTGATGTGAAGCGCATGATGGCCGAGTTCATGGGAAAGGCGGCTGGCTACTGCCGTGGACGCGGCGGGTCGATGCACATCGCCGATGTCGGGACCGGCAATCTTGGCGCCAATGGAGTCGTCGGCGGCGGGCTGCCTATCGCACCGGGCGTTGGCCTGGGAATCAGGTTGCAGCGCTCCGACCGCATCTGCCTGTGCTTCTTCGGGGACGGGGCGGCTAACGGCGGCGCCTTTCACGAATCGCTGAACCTGGCGGCTATCTGGAAGCTCCCGGTTGTGTATCTGTGCGAGAATAACCAGTATGCCCTGTCGTTACCTTTCAGGAAAGGCTTTGCCATCGAGCGCATCAGCCTGCGGGCAGCTTCCTACGGCATGCCAGGAATCACGGTCGACGGCAATGACCTCTTCGCCGTATACGAGGCAGTGCGGGATGCGGCAGTGCGGGCCCGGAGAGGCGAGGGCCCGTCGTTGATCGAGGCGGTGACCTATCGCTGGCGCGGACACTCGAAGAGCGACCGCCAGCGCTACCGCACGCGAGAGGAGGTCAGGGAGTGGATGGCGCGCGACCCAATTGCGCGGCTGCGCGCCAGGATGGTGGAGGCTGGGCTCTTCAGCGACGAGGTGCTCGAGCAACTGTCGGCAGAGTGTCGGCAGGCGATCGAGGATGCCGTGGCCTTTGCCGAAGCGGCCGACGAGCCGGATCCGAGCACGATCATGGACGACGTCTATGCCTGACACGGTTTCAGGTCGTGAGATCAGCTACGCGGAGGCCGTGCGCGAGGCGCTCCGCATGGCCATGCAGTCGGACGGACGGGTGTTCCTGCTCGGCGAGGACATCGGTGTCTATGGCGGTGCCTTTGGTGTGACCGATGGCCTTCTCGAGGAGTTCGGTCCCGAGCGTGTGCGGGATACGCCCATCTCCGAGGCGGCCATCGCCGGGGCGGCTATCGGAGCGGCGCTCGTGGGCATGCGGCCGGTGGCCGAGATCCAGTTCATGGATTTCATCACGCTGTCCATGGAGCAGCTCGTGCTTCAGGCGGCCAAGATACGCTACATGTTCGGCGGCAAGGCGCGAGTGCCCCTCGTGCTACGCACGCCTGCTGGATCGGGCACCGGAGCCGCGGCGCAGCACTCGGAGAGCCTCGAGGCCTGGTTCGTCCACGTGCCGGGCCTCAAGGTGGTCATGCCCTCGACACCGTATGACGCCAAGGGCCTCCTCCTCGCCTCGATAGAGGACGACAATCCGGTCATCTTTGTCGAGCACAAGCTGCTGTACAAAGTCAGAGGCCCGGTGCCGGAGGGTTACTACACCATCCCTTTGGAACAGAGCGAGGTCAAGCGTGAGGGGCGAGACCTCACGATCGTCGCCACGTCGATCATGGTGGCCCGCGCTCTGGAAGCCGCTACACTCCTTTCTCGGGAGGGGATCGAGGCGGAGATCATCGACCCGCGCACTCTGAAGCCGCTGGACGATGGGCCGATGGTCCGCTCGGCCATCAAGACCGGCAAGGTGCTCGTAGTGCATGAGGCGCCGGTGACAGGGGGCTTCGGCGGCGAAGTGGTGGCGCGGCTGGTCGCGAGCGAGGCCTTTGACTACCTCGAGGCGCCGATCCGGCGTCTGGCCGGGCTGGACGTCCCGATCCCCTACAACCGGGAGCTCGAGCGGCGGGCGGTACCTCAGGTCGAGGACATCGTGCGGGAGGCGCGGGCACTGGTCCGCGGCGAGTACTAGGGGAAGGCTGCGGTGGCTGTTCCGGTCTACATGCCCAAGTTCGGCATGACTCAGTCTGAGGCGACGGTGGTGCGCTGGCTCCGACAGGAGGGCGATGTCGTGGAGCAGGGGGATCCCCTCCTCGAGGTCGAGACCGACAAGGTGCTGATGGAGGTGGAGGCTCCGGCGAGTGGCGTCCTCCGGGGCATCCGGGTCCAGCCAAAGCAGGTGGTGCCGGTCGCGTCCGTCATTGCGTATGTTGTGGCACCGGGCGAGGAGTTGGCGGAGGAGGCCGTGGGCGTGGAGTTGCCCGGCGCCGGCCGGCCGGTGGCGACCGAGCCTCCGCCGCAGAGAGCGACGCCCCTCGCTGAGAAGCGCGCTGCCGAGGCGGGAATCGACATAAGCGAGGTTCCGCAAGCCCGGCTGGCAGGGCGCGTCACGCGACAGGATGTGGAGGAGTATCTGGCCGGCCGGCAGTCACGGGTTCGTGCCACGCCCGCGGCGCGCCGATCGGCGCGCGAGCGGGGAGTTGAGCTGGGCCTTGTAGCGGGTAGCGGCCCGCGGGGACGCATTCAGCAGCGGGACGTCCTGCTTGCATCGCACCGGGGGGCTCCGCCCGGGGAGGGGGGCGACGAGGTGGTGCCCTACGAGGGGTTGCGCCACCGCATCGGCAGCCGCCTGCAGGCGAGCTATCAGACAGCTCCCCACATCACGCTGACTGTAGAGGCCGATATGACGGCAGCAGAGAGGCTGCGGACGGAGCTGAATGCGCTGGCTGACCAGGCCGGAGAACCCCGCGTCTCAGTGACCGCTATCCTGGTCAAGGTCTGTGCCTGGGCGCTACGGCGGCACCGGTGGGTCAATGCCTCGCTGCAAGGAGCGGAGATAAGGCTGCGGCGTGTGGTCAACGTCGGCGTGGCGGTGGCCCTCGACGACGGGCTGATCGTTCCGGTGATCCACAACGCCGACCGGCTGGGCATCGGGGAGATCTCGGCGCGGCTCGACGACCTGGCCCGTCGCGCCCGCGAGGGGGCTCTCACCCCCGATGAGGTGAGCGGCGGGACCTTTACGATTACGAACCTCGGCATGTTTGGCGTAGACCGCTTCACGGCGATCATCAACCCGCCCGAGTCGGCGATCCTGGCGGTCGGGCGAATCGCCAAGCGTGCTGTAGTGGCGGAGGGGCCGACGGGGGATAGCGTGGTCGTGCGCCCCACGGTGGCTCTGACCCTCTCCGCCGATCATCGGGTGCTGGATGGGGCCGTGGCAGCGCGCTTTTTGCAGGACGTGGTGCGCGCGCTGGAGAGCCCGGCCATCGTCCTCTGGTAGTGCGGGGAGCGGTCCGCGCGGGATGTTCCTGGAGCGGGCAGCGAGGCACGAAAGGCTGATCCTGCTGCGCTGCGAGGAGTGAAGGGAGGCAGAACCAATGCGTATCGGCGTGTTCACTGCGCTCTTCCAGAACCTGCCGTTCGAGCAGGCGCTGGACAAGGCTGTAGCGGCGGGGGTTACGGCCGTAGAGATCGGGGCCGGCGGGTACCCGGGCAGCCACCATTGCCCGGTAGATGAGTTGCTCGCCAGCGCCGAGAAACGCAAGGCGTACATGCAGGCGATCACCTCGCGGGGCCTGATCCTCAGCGCCCTGAGCATCCACAACAACCCTGTCCATCCGGACAGAGTGGTTGCGAAGGAGGCCGACGAGGTCTATCGCAAGGCCATCCGGCTGGCGGCGCTCCTGGAGGTGCCCGTCGTCAACACCTTCTCTGGCCTGCCCGGGGGCTCGCCACAGGATGTCAGCCCCAACTGGGTCACCTGCCCCTGGCCGCCCGAGTTCACCGAGATGCTCAAGTACCAGTGGGACACGGTGACCATTCCCTACTGGAGAGCTGCCGCCCGACATGCCGAGGAGCACGGGGTGAAGGTTGCCTTCGAGATGCACCCTGGGATGCTCGTGTACAACGTCTACACTCTGCTCAAGCTGCGCGACGCGGTAGGCCCCGTCCTCGGCTGCAACTTTGACCCCAGCCACCTCTTCTGGAATGGCGTCGATCCGGTTGCAGCGATCCGTGCTCTGGGGGAGGCCATCTTCCACGTGCATGGCAAAGACTGCTACGTCGACCCCTACAACGTCGCCGTCAACGGATGCAACGACAACAAGCCCTACAGCGAGATACCCAGGCGCTCGTGGACCTTCCGCTCCATCGGGTACGGACACGACGCCCGGGTCTGGAAGGACATCGTCAGTGCGCTACGCCTGGTGGGCTACGACTATGTCATCTCGATCGAGCACGAGGATCCGCTGATGTCGACCGACGAGGGTCTGGCCAAGGGCGTGGCGATGCTGAAGGAAGCCTGCATCTCGCAGCCGGCAGGGCAGATGTTCTGGGCATAAGGTCGCCTTGGGAGGAGCTATGGGTGGGAAAAAGATCGTCATCATCGGCGCAGCAAGCGCCACCTTCGGGCCGAAGGTGCTGCGCGATATCGCGCACTTTACCGAACTGAAGGGGTGCACGCTTTCTCTGGTCGATATCGATGCGGAGGCGCTAGAGGCCTACCGCGGCGTGGCTGAGCGGGTCAATGAGGCTGCTGGGGCAGAGCTGCGGATCGAGGCGACCACCGAGAGGAGAGAGGCGCTCCCGGGGGCGGACTATGTGCTGACCTCCATCGCCCCGCCGCGAAACGAGCTATGGCAGCAGGATTGGGAGGTTCCCAAGAAATACGGTTTGCGCCCGGCCTATGGCGAGAATGGGGGGCCAGCGGGCCTTTTCCACACCCTGCGCAACACCCCCTTGCTCATGGGGGTGTGCCACGACATGGAGGAGCTTTGCCCCGGCGCGCTCCTGCTGAACCACACCAACCCAGAGAGTCGGCTGTGCATGGCGATCAGCCGGTACAGCCGGATCAGAGTCTTGGGGCTGTGTCACGGGGTCATGATCGTCCTGCCGCGACTTGCCAACCTGCTGGGTTTGGAGCTGGGCGATCTGGACGTGGTGGCAGCAGGAATCAACCACTTTACATGGATTCTCGAGCTCCGACACAAACAGACGCGTGAGGACCTCTATCCGCTCCTGCGCGAGAGGCTGTCGCAGGCCCCCGCAGACTTTTTGCCCCTCTCGCGCCTCGTGTTCGACCGATTTGGTCTGTTCCCCACGCCGGACGACCACCACATCGCCGAGTACCTGACCTTTGGTGCGGAGACCGGCGAGCACAAGCCACCTGACTTTGGCGCTCGGGACCGCGGCAGGGCCGCGAGGCTGGCAAGGTGGACGCAGCAGGCCCGGGGCGAGGAGTCCCTCGATGAGTACTTCCGCGGTCACTCCTGGGCCGATACCCTCGCTTTTCGGATTATCGACGGGGAGGTGAACGACCGCGGCCACTGGCTGGAGGCGGTGAACACGGTCAACCATGGTCGGATTGAGAACCTGCCCGACGATGCGATCGTAGAGGTGCCGGCGCTGATAGACCGACATGGCATCCATGCCCTTCATGTTGGCAGGTTGCCACAGGGCATCGCCGCGATGCTCAAGCGTGAGATCCTGGTGCAGGAGTTGGCCGTGGAGGCGGCGATCAGGGGAGACCGCAGCCTGGCCCTGCAGGCTCTGCTGGTCGACCCCGTGGTCGATAGTGCCGTGGCGGCAGAGAGGATGCTGGACGAGATACTGCGACTGCAGGCGGACTATCTCCCGCAGTTCAACTAAGGGACGGTCACGCGGAGGTGGGAGGAACATGGCAGAGCCCCGGCTCTGGGAGCTCCTGATTCTTGATGCAGATCCCCCGGTTGCGCCATATCAGGGGCTGGGGAGCCTGGCGGTCGGCGACCTCGATGGCGATGGCTTCGTCGAGCTTGTGACCGGAGGCGACGGTGCGCTGGTGTGGTACCGGCCGGGCACCTGCGAGCGTGGCATCATCGCGGAAGGCAAGTTCGGGGTGGGCCTCGCTATTGAGGACGTGGACGGCGACGGCAGACTGGAGGTGGTGGCCGGAGAGCAGGCACCCGTGCCTGTCATCGCGTGGTTCAAACCTGTGAGTGGGTTGCGCGGCCCGTGGCTCCGGCACGTGCTCGACCCCGCCTGTGCTGCGCAGGCCCACGACCTGCTCTTCGCCGACCTCGACGGCGACGGGAATAAAGAGCTCGTGGCCAACGCCGCCTACCAGGCGTGGGGCGTGTATGTCTACAAGCGCCCGGCGGATGTCGCCAGCCCATGGCTCAAGGCGACGGTGCAGGAAGGGTACTCCCAGGAGGGGCTGGCTGCAGCCGACCTCGATGGCGACGGGCGGGTCGAGATCGTCTCGGGCCCGGACTGGTACGCGCCGCCGCGCGAGGGGCCGATGGCCGGCCCATGGAGGCGCCATACGTATGCGCCCGGGTTCCGCGAGATGAGCCGTGTGGCGGTCGTCGACGTCACCGGAAACGGCCGCCCGGATGTGGTGATCGTCGAGTCGGAGTACGTCGACGGCAGGCTCTCCTGGTTTGAGAACCGCCTCGGGCAGGATCCCGAGCGTACATGGGTCGAGCACCGACTGGCTGATGGACTGGTCTTCGCCCACTCGCTCGAAGCGCGGGCAGGGCGCAATGGGGGCGGGGCACGAGTGTTTGTGGCCGAGATGGCATCGGGGGGCTGGGGGCAGGCGTACAACTATGATGCGCGCCTGCTCCAGCTCTCGACGGCTGATGGCGGGCGGACTTGGCACCACGAGGTGCTGTACCGGGGTACCGGTTCGCACCAGGCGCTGATGCACGATGTGGATGGAGACGGTGCGCTCGAAGTCGTTGGCAAGGAGTGGAAGTATCCAAAGGTCCATATCTTCAGGAACCGGGAGCGGCTCTCGCTGCCCCTGCGCTTTGAGCACCGTTTCCTGGACCGTGACAAACCCTACACAGCGACCGACATCCTGACCGTGGATGTGGATGGGGACGGGCTGCTGGATGTGGTCTGCGGTGCCTGGTGGTACCGCAATCCCTCCTGGGAGCGCTACGCCATTCCAGGCGTCTATCAGGTTCTGAACGCGTACGATCTGGATGGCGATGGGCGGCAGGAGTTGGTCGCTACCCGGAGGCGAGCCAATGCCAGCAGCGCCTACGAGGGGCTATCCTCCGAGCTGTGCTGGCTCAGGCCGGTCGACCCAGTCCGCGGCATCTGGGAGGAGCACTGGATCGGCACAGGCCACGGCGACTGGCCACATGGGACGGCCATTGGTCCCTTCCTCCCGCGGGGAAGGCCGGCGCTCATCGCTGCGTATCATGGCGTCAATCAGGGCCGCCCCTTCTACCCCGAAGTCTTTGTAGCGCCGGACGATCTGAATCTTCCCTGGCCAAAGCATATCGTAGCTGAGATCATGTACGGCGAGCAGCTTGTGCCCTATGACATCAACGGGGATGGCAGGCTGGACGTGGTCGCCGGGCCGTACTGGCTGGAAAACGTCGGCGAGGGCTTTCGGGTCCACGAGATTGCCCCCGGCTTTGGGGAAGGGTACGTACCGCTGACCGACACGGGAGCCGGCACGGGACCTGTCAGAAGTGAGAAGGTCGACCTGACGATCTCCCGGGTCGCCGTGGCTGATGTCAACGGCGATGGCTACCCCGACATCGTCGTTGGTCAGCAGGGGTTGGACTTTGAACACCGGGTGACTCCTTTCTCGCGACTGGCGTGGCTTGAGAACCCCGGCGACCCGCGCCAGAGTCCGTGGCCGCTGCACGTGGTGGACAAGGTGCGCTGCCCGCACTCGCTGGATGTGGCGGACCTCGATGGGGACGGTGAGCCGGAGATTGTTGTCGGCGAGCACGATCCCTTCAGGCCCTACCGTAGCCGGTGCCGGCTGCTCGTGTACAAGAAGGCCGAGCCGCGCGGGAGGACGTGGCTGCGCTACGTGGTGGACGACCGATTCGAGCATCACGTCGGCGTGCGGGTGTTCGAAGTGGCCCCTGGGCGGCTGGCCGTCGTGAGCCACGGCTGGGTAGACAGCCGCTACGTCCACCTGTGGGAGATAGGGAGATGGTGAGTCCGCAGCGAGGCCCCTGGCTCGAGCCCGGCCTGCGTTACCGGCTGACGCTGGAGGTGGGTGCCGGCGGCTACGCGAGGCTGGACAGGCCCGTCGAGGTGGACCTCGACCTGGCACAGAGCCTCTCAGGGCACGAAGCAACGCGGGCCTGGCACGACGGGTCGTGGCGAGTCGCCGAGGTCAGCGCGCGAGGCGAGCTGCTGGATGGCGACGTGCCTTTCCAGCTTGATGGAGCCACGCGTGGCCAGGGCGTGCTGATCTTCCTGCTCCGCGGGGTGACGCCCTCCGACGCCGTGCGCCGGTTCCAGGTCTACTTCGATCCCGACGGATCGCTCTCTGCCCGCCTGCGCTTGCCCGCTCTCGTCCAGGTGACCGACGGGGTGGAGGACGAGGGCCAGGAGTGCTTTGAGGTCCGCACGCCTGATGCCACGTACCTCTATCAGAAGCAGGGTGCGGGCTTCTCGAGCCTGTTGGACCGGGACGGGAACGACTGGATCGGCTACCATCCTCAGGGTGGCTCGGCGGGCCACTACCGTGGAATCCCGAACCTGGGCGAGTGTGGGCACCCCGGCTATACCAATAGCTGGAGTCGCCTGGAGAGCTGTGGGCCCCTGCGCGCCCGGATCCACTCCGAGACTCTCGACGGGCGGTGGGCCTTTGCCTGGGACATCTTTCCGCACTATGCGCGGCTGACGCTGCTTCGGGCCGGAGGCAACTACTGGTTCCTCTACGAGGGAACGCCGGGCGGGCAGTTCGATGAGCAGGGCGACTACTGCGTGCGCTCGACCGGACAGCGAACTGCCGCCTCGGAGGTGTGGGATGAGGACATTCCAGAGCCAGAGTGGGTATACTTTGGCAGTGGGAAGACCCGGCGGGTTCTCTACCTGATCCATCACGAGGACGATGATCTGCCCGACCAGTACTGGCCGATGGAAGGGAACATGACGGTCTTTGGCTTTGGACGGCGGCATGGGAGCCTGGAGCGTTTCATGGACCGGGTGCCGGCGCACTTTACCGTAGGCTTTTCCGAGGATGGGGCTTTGCCTGCCGCCCGGCGGGTGATCGAGTCGGCCTTTAGGGGGCTCGACGTTCGTGTGGGGGCGGTTGAGGATCAGGCGTGTGGCGACGGCTAGAGGGCATGACGCAGTCCGAAGGTGGGCGACTACGTCGGCGATGTTGGAGAAGGGCATGGGGTGCGAGACGGCCCGGCGATGGGGCCTGAGCGCCGCGCGATGCCGGGTTGCCAGTCTGCGTCGGGTGACCCCTGGTCGCGAGCGGCCACGACTGCGGCGCTCCTTCTCCTGTGGGAATTGGCAGGATATCGGAATGTTATGGAGGTTATAGAGGACGGTGGTATAATCAGAGCGATGTGCACCGCTTGTGTGACCTGTGGGTGCGCTGGAACGGATGTGAGTCATGCAGCACTATGTGGATCGAATTGTCCGAGATAGCAAGCTCCCGTACTATTATCAACTCTATGTGATTCTGCGGCACAAGATCCGCCGGGGCGAGTGGCAGCCGGGGGATATGATCCCGCCCGAGTCGGAGCTGGTTGAGCGCTACGGAGTCAGCCGCGTCACCGCGCGGCAAGCCCTGGAGGCGCTCGCCAACGAGGGGCTGATCGAGCGGCATCGGGGAAAAGGCACCTTTGTGGCCTACCCGACCATCGAGCAGGCTCTGACGCGCATCATCAGCTTTACAGAAGACATGCGCCAACGGGGCGCCGTGCCGAGCACACGGGTGCTATCGGCGAGCCTGGTCCCGGCGCCGGAGGACATCGCCGCGAAGCTGGAGATCGCTCCGGGTGATGAGTTGGTACGCCTGGAGCGCCTGCGCCTGGCCGATGGCGAGCCGATGACTGTGGAGGAATCCTACTTGGTGCACCGATTCTGCCCCGGGCTGCTCGAGCTGGACTACCGCTCTGGCTCCCTGCGCGAGCTGCTCGAGGTACGCTATGACCTTCGCTGGGTACGGGCGAAGCAGGTGATCCGCGCCATCAACGCGCCGCGGGCCCTGGCGGCGATCCTGTCAGTCAAGCCGAATGCCGCTGTCCTGTTCATCGAGCGTATCTCCTTCAACCAGCAGGACATTCCTGGCGAGTACCTGCGCCTGTACCATCGGGGCGATCGGTACAGCCTGTATAACGAGTTGCGAGGCTAGTGCGGATGACGAGGGCAGCAGCTGCCGTGGAGAGCGAGGGCGAAGGTCAGAGGCAGTATCCGATGGATGTTGTTTGCCTCGGTGAGCTGCTGATCGACCTCTTCCCGGCGGAGGTCGGCAGGCCGCTGGCGGAAGTCAGCGCCTTCCGGCCGGTCCCTGGTGGCGCGCCAGCGAACGTGGCCGTGGCTGCGACCCGGCTGGGGCTGCGTGCCGGCTTTGTTGGCAAGGTCGGCGACGATGCCTTCGGCCATCATTTGCAGCAGGTGCTCGTGGCCGAACGGGTCGATGTGCGTGGCCTGCGCTTCGACGCCAAGGTCCGCACCACCCTGGCCTTCATTGCCCAGCCCGACGTGAACAGCTACGAGATTCTCTTCTATCGGAACCCCGGCGCCGATATGCTGCTCGGACCAGAGGAGCTGGACCGGTCGCTCCTTGCCAGCACCCGTGCTTTTCACTTCGGCTCGATCACCCTGATCGCCGAACCGAGCCGGTCGGCGACGCTGGAGGCCCTCCGTCTGGCACGCGTGGCGGGAGCTCTCACCTCTCTTGACGTCAACTATCGGCCTACCCTCTGGCCGGATGCCGAAACTGCTCGCGAGGCGGTCCTGGGTGTGTTACCCGCGGCCAACATGGTGAAGGTGAACGAGATAGAGCTCGGGCTGCTCACAGGTACGGATGACCTGGCGCAGGGGAGCGCGACGCTCCTCGGACTGGGACCGCAGCTTGTGGTAGTGACCCTGGGGCCAGAGGGCAGCTACTTCTGCTGTGCTCAGGGTGCGGGGCACGTGCCGGCCTTCACCGTCGAGACGGTCGACGCGACCGGCTGCGGCGACGCCTTCGTGGCCGGGCTGCTGACCGGGCTCCTGGCCGGGGAGGACTGGCGCGCGCTGTTGGCCGTCGATGACCTGCGCCGCATTCTACGCTATGCCAATGCGGTGGGTGCTCTCACTGCACTGAAGCAGGGCGTTATCCCTGCGCTGCCGACAAGGGAAGCTGTCGGCCGTTTTCTCGCGGCGCGTGGGGTCACATCCTGACCTGCGCTGCGCGTCAACTGTGCTGCTCTGAGGAGCTTGGCCGCTTGGCAGCGTCGTGCCGTCAAACGAGGCTGCTGGACGAGACCTACCCTCTTGCCGGCTCCGCCCCTCGCACATCCCGTAAAGCGCAAAGCGCGTTGACACTACGCATGATTGATGGTAGAATATAGTCACCGGCTGGTAGCGCACAGCCAGCCCGTCGTCTGTTGGTACTGCGGCGCTCGCCGCTTCTTTTGGCAGCGCCGGCGCACACGTTAACACCGCCCATCGTGCTCTGTCAAGCATCCCTCCCCAACAACTCTCGATGCCGCTCGCCCCGCGGGCGCGGAGGGCATCTCCGCCTTCCGCGGCCACGACCTCGCGGCGCTTTGAGTTGTCAGCCAGCTCAGTGTGGAGCGTTCGCTGTAGGCGCGCGTCGACGTGGCGCGCCGCCTTTCGGCACGATCCGTGAGAGATTGCTTAGCCGAAGGAGAGGGGATTGGCCCAGGGTCAGCCAGGCGACGGGTTACTCCTCGAGGTCAGGGACCTCAAGAAGCACTTTCCCATCCGACGGGGCTTCTTCGTGCGCACGACCGTCGGGCACGTCCGCGCCGTGGACGGCGTGAGCTTTTTCATCCGCAGGGGTGAGACGCTCGGCCTCGTCGGCGAGAGCGGCTGCGGCAAAACGACCACGGGGCGCCTCGTTCTGCGGGCCTACGAGCCCACGGCCGGCGAGGTCTGGTTCAACGACCGCTACCTCGGCTGGGTCAACGTCCACGCGCTGGACAGGGCGCAGGTCAAAAAGCTGCGCCAGAACATGCAGCTCATCTTCCAGGACCCCTACTCCTCCCTCAACCCCCGCATGACACTGCTTCAGATCGTGGGCGAGCCGTTGCTCGTGAACGGCGTCGCGCGCGGCGAAGAGCTCAAAGACCGCGTGGCGGAGCTTCTCAAGGTGGTGGGGCTTCGCCCGGAGTATATGACGCGCTATCCGCACGCCTTCAGCGGCGGCCAGCGCCAGCGCATCGGCATCGCCAGGGCGCTGGCGCTGCGCCCGCAGCTGATCGTCTGTGACGAGCCGGTGTCGGCGCTCGATGTATCGATCCAGGCGCAGATTCTCAACCTGCTCCAGGACCTCCAGGGGCAGTTCGGGCTGACCTACCTGTTCATCTCCCACGATCTGAGCGTTGTCGAGCACATCTCCGACCGCGTGGCGGTCATGTACGTCGGCAAGCTGGTGGAGAGCGCAACTACGGAAGAGCTCTTCACTGCTCCTCGTCACCCCTATACCGAGGCGCTTCTCTCCTCGGTGCCCAAGCCGGACCCACGGCTGCGCACCGAGCCGGTAGAGCTGCCTGGCGAAGTGGCCGACCCGGCCAATCCGCCGACAGGCTGCTACTTCCATCCGCGCTGTCAGTACTGCGTGGACCTTTGCCGGAGCAAGGAGCCCGTGCTCCGCGAGATCACGCCGTACCACTTTGTGAGTTGCTGATCTCATCGAGGTCTCGCAGCCTCGATGAGAGACACCCTCCGGTGCACTGGATTTCTCACACCGAGCCGCCGATCGTCCTACTTTCTCCATAGGAGCAGAAACCGGAAGCCGCGCCGAGATGCACGATTTGCGCATCACCGCGCGTTCCTTCCGGGTGAGGAGGAAATGAAGATGAAGCTCTTTGCAGCTCTGGTGTGTTTCTCAGGGGTGGCGCTTTTTGTGCCCTCCCACTCCCCACAAGGGTCTACCGAGACCAAATGGCAAAGGACGATCCTCGTCGACCCTGATCATGGCGTCTCCGGCAACATCTCGGACGCGGGGACGATCAAGGACGGAATCCAGGCCGTTCTGAACAGACGCACGAATGCCAACGAGTCTTGGACGGTGCTGGTCAACCCAGG
>JAIMBM010000229.1 GCA_023511475.1 Anaerolineae bacterium | reverse complement strand
GCCCGAAACACCCATTGGAAATGGCCCCGCCCCCAGCCGGGCACAACTGTGCCCGGCTGGGGGCGGGGTTGGGGTGGGGGCGTTACCGTGCCAGGTGCGCGACACGACCGCTGAGGAGCAATCGAGCCAGCGGTGACGGACGAGGACCGCAAAAGGCCAAACTCCACTCCCCTCGTGCCTTGGAGATCGCTTCGCCGCCTTGCGGCGCCTCTTCAGAGAGCTCGGCAGTTCCTCGGGGTAGGGGACCGGGTTACGTGCTCCGCACCCCCTGAAGGTCTTGGCCGGAAGGTGGCGGAGCGGAATGCCCGGCTGCCACCCGCGCACAGGGTTTCGACAACCCGGGATGCTCGCAATGGCACCTGTGGTCATTGCCAGCCGACCCGCAGGGTCGGCCAAGCAATCTCCCTTTCGGACCGGTGAGACTGCTTCGGCGGCTCAGCCCCCGCTCACCGCCGGCACAAACTGCACCTCGCTCTCCTCGCCGACCGGCTCGAAGAGCCCGAGCGGCGCGCGCCGGCCATCGACAACGACGGCGAGCGATGGATGGAGCCGCCCGCCCGGGCACAGGCGCTCCCGCACGCCAGGGTAGGCAGCCTCGAGGGCGTCGAGGACCTCCGCAACCGTCCGTCCCGGCGCGCTCACCCGCGCCTGCCCGCCGGTGAGGTCCCGCATCAGGGAAGGGATCCACACCACGGCCATCGCCCTAGATGACCCCCATCCTCTCCAGGACATAAGCCGGCGTCATCGGCAGCCGCTCCATGCGCCGCCCGGTAATGCGGTAGAGGGCGTTGGCGATGGCCCCCGCGACCGGGACGATGGGCGTCTCGCCGGCGCCGCGGACGCCGTAGGGGTGCACCGGGTCCGGCACCTCCACGATCACCGGCTCGACCGCAGGGATATCCATGGCCGTCGGCAGCTTGTTGTCGAGGAGCGTGGCGTTGAGCAGCTGGCCGTCCTCGCCATAGAAGCAGCCCTCGTACAGCGCCCAGCCGATGCCCTGGGCGACGCCGCCCTTGATCTGCCCCTCCACATTGCCGGGATGGACGGCCCGCCCCACATCCTGTACCGCCGTGTAGCGCAGCACGGTGACCTTGCCCGTCTCGGGGTCGAGTTCGACGTCGGCGATATGCAGGCCGGGCGCGCCGCCGCGCCGCAGCACATCGCCATCCAGGTTGCCCCGCCCCATGACCGGCCCGCCTGTAGCCGAAAGCTGGGCCGCCAACTCACGGAAGCTCAGCCGCTGCGTCGGGTCAACGCTCGTCGTAAAGGCCACCCGGTCGTAGGAGACCGTCTCGACGGGCACGCCCCACAGCCGGGCGGCGCGGGCGCGCATCTGGGCGATCACGTCGCGCGCGGCCTCGATGGCCGCAAGGCCGGTCCCAAAGGTCGTACGGCTGCCGGCCGACACGTCGGTATAGCCGATGGAAGCGGTATCGGCCACGCGGGCCTGCACCTGCCTCAGCTCGAGCCCGAGCTCCTCAGCAGCCTGCATGGCGATGCCGGTCAGCGCTCCGCTGACGTCCACCGATCCGGTGAGGAGCGACACGGTGCCATCGGCGTTCACGCTGATCGTGCAGCAGGATTGCCCCGCCCAGTTCCCCCAGTATCCGAAAGCGATGCCGCGCCCGCGGTTTGGCCCGCC
This sequence comes from Anaerolineae bacterium, assembly GCA_023511475.1. Classification (GTDB taxonomy): domain Bacteria; phylum Chloroflexota; class Anaerolineae; order SpSt-313; family SpSt-313; genus SpSt-313. The sequence goes on along the minus strand of JAIMBM010000229.1, from coordinate 4,102 downwards.
GAGGGGCTCGCTGTAGTGGGGATGTGCCTTCGCTGCCTGCAGCACCTCGACAAAGCCGACGCGCGGATAGGGCTGGCCGCTCACGCGCCGGGTGCCCTCGCGGGCGCAGTTGAGCAGGCGAAAGTCGAGGGAGTCGATGCAGAGGCGCTCCGCCAGCTCGTCGACGACCTGCTCGACGGCAAACACCGCCGGCGTCGCCCCCGGGGCACGGTAGGAGCTCGTCTTGGGCTTGTTCACCACCACGTCGTAGCCATCGACGCGGGCGTTCGGGATGTCGTAGCAGGCAAAGATGGTATCCGCCCCTGAGCCGACGGACGAACCCGGGTAGGCACCGGCCTCGTAGCAGAGCTCGGCCTCGGCCGCAACGATGCGCCCATCCCGCCGGGCGCCCATGCGCACGCGGATAAAGGTGCCCGGCGTAGGCCCCGTAGCCTTCAGGACCTCGTCGCGCCCCATGACCACCTTGACCGGCCGGCCCGCCTTGCGGGCGAGGAGCGCCGCCACCACGTCCACATAGCTCGACGCCTTCCCTCCAAACCCGCCCCCGATCTCGGTCGGCACAACGCGGATGCGCGCCATCGGCAGGTCCAGCAGGCTGGAGAGGTGCTCGCGCACGGGGAAGGCACCCTGCGTGCAAGTCCACACCGTGAGCGACCCATCGGGATGCCACAGGGCGGTCGAGGCGTGCGGCTCGATATACCCCTGGTGCACCATGGTGGTGGTGAAAGAGCGCTCGACGATAACGTCGGCCTCGGCAAAGCCCCGCTCCGGGTCGCCTTTGACGTGCTGGAGGTGCTCCGCCACGTTGCTCGACGAGGCCGCCTGCCCGGCCAGGGACCAGGTGCGAAGCGTCTCGTGCAGGAGAGGCGCATCCGCCTGCATGGCCCGGCGGACGTCCAGCACGGGCGGCAGAACCTCGTACTGCACATCGATGAGAGCCAGCGCCTCCTCGGCGATGTGAGGGCTCTCCGCAGCTATCGCTGCGATGGGATGGCCGACGTAGAGGACCTTGTCGCCGGCCAGGGTGTTATCGCGCTCGGACTGCTCGCCTGCACCCTCCGGGAGGTCGCGCGCCGTCACAACAGCATGGACGCCCGGATAGCCTTCGGCACGCCGGGTATCAACGGACAGGATGCGGGCGTGCGCGTGCGGGCTGCGCAGGACCTTGCCATGGAGCAGCTCCGGCAGGCTGACATCGGCGCCGAACACGGCGCGGCCCAACACCTTGTCAACGGCGCCGTAGAGCGGCGGCCGCGTGCCGATCACGCGCAGCGATACCGGCTCGTCGGTTACGGGCTTACGCTCATCCCTCGGCGTGGACATCGGCGTCCCTCCTCATCCTGCGCGCGGCATCCTGCACGGCGCGGACGATGCGGTCGTATCCCGTGCACCGGCAGAGATTGCCGGCCAGCCACTGGCGAATGCGCTCTTCGGAAGGGTCGGGATCCCGGTCAAGCAGCGCCTTGGCGGCAAGGAGCATCCCCGGCGTGCAATACCCGCACTGGAGGGCCGCATGGTCGATGAAGGCCTGCTGCAGGGGATGGAGGCCATCTGGGCCGGCCAGACCCTCCACGGTCGTCACCTCCCCGCCGTCGATCTCGACGCCGAGCACCAGGCAGGAGTTGACCAGCCGGCCGTTGAGGAGAACGCTACAGGCGCCACAGTTCCCATCGCTGCAGCCCTCCTTCGTGCCGGTCAGGTCCAGGATGTCCCGCAGGCACTCCAGAAGGCTCTGGCGCGGCTCGCAGAGGAACTCGACCGGCTGTCCGTTGATCGTGGCCTGCACCCTAACCTTGCCGTCCATCGGGCTCTGCTCCTCTTGCGCGCTGGAGCGCCCCCTCGAGGGCGCGACGTGTCAGGATGCCAACCAGGTGACGGCGCTGGGCGGCGGTGCCGCGCACATCGCTGATCGGCGCGCCGATGCTCTGGGCAAGGGCGGCGGCCTCGGCAAAGGCGGCAGCAGAGGGGGTCCTGCCGACCAGCGAAGCCCCGGCCTCGACCGCCAGGAGCGGCGTCGGGGCCACCGCGCCGAGGGCAATACGGGCGTTGGCGATCGTCGTCAGGCCCTCGCTGAGCTCCAGCCAGGCGGCCACGCCGACCACGGCAATGTCCATCTCATAGCGCGGCGTGAAGCGCAGATACCGGGCACCGGAGCGGGGCCGCGGCGGCGGAACGCGTACCGAGACGAGCAGCTCCCCGGGGCCGAGAACCGTCTGCCCCGGGCCGGTACAGAAGCGGGCCACCGGCACCTGTCGCGTGCCCTCCCGGCTCGCGACCGTGCAGACCGCGCCGTGCACGATGAGGGCGGGGATCGAGTCGGCGCTCGGCGCCGCATTGCAGAGGTTCCCGCCGACCGTCGCGCGGGAGCGGACGGCCACGCTGCCGATGATCGACAGGGCGTCGACCAGGCCCGGATAGTGCTGGGCCACCTCGGGACTCTCACAGATGCGGCATAGGGGCACCGCGGCACCGATGGTCAGTCCGTCGGAGGGGTCAAAGTCGAGGCGGTTCAGCTCGAACACCTTCTTGACGTCCACAATCAGGTCGGCGTTGATGAGGCCGCGGCGCATCTGCACCAGGAGATCGGTGCCGCCAGCGAGGGCGCGGGCGCGCTGCCCGGCGCTCGCCAGCAGGGAGAGGGCCTCGCCCAGCAACGTCGGTGCGCGATACTGGAAGGGTTTCATCCTCGGCTCCCTGCGACATAGAGTCCCGGCGTGACATAGCTGCCGCTGCTGCTAACGTAGCAGAGAAAAGGCGGGGAGTCAAGGGCAGGAATGGAGCCGGGTGCAGGGTTCCTCTTTGCCTCAGGCGTAGCCTGCCCAAGACCTGGTTCCTGGCCTGACCGTTCTACAGACACCCTCTCCCCAGCCAGAGCCCCGCCAGGCCCGCCAGGATGGTCAGGAAGACGTTCCCGGTGCGCCAGGCGACGACAACGGCCGCGATGCCGCCCCAGATGTACGGGCTGCCGAGGGAGAGATGGAACTCCCCGGTCGGGGCGAGCGTCCCCTGCACCGCAATGACCGTGAACACGGCCACCGGGATGTGCCGGAGCCACCGGCCAAGCCCTGCGGGCAACGTCCGGCGGCTGAGGATGGCGATGGGGAGCCCCCGCGTGAGGAATGTGACGGCGGCCATGCCCAGGATCAGGAGCGCGAGCGCCATGTCTCCACTCCCCAGCCAACGGTCGCTGCCACGAGGGTCGCAAGCAGGATGTCCAGCCGCCCAGGCAGCCCTCGCGCCAGGATAGCGATGGCCGCCGAGACGGCACAGGTCGCCCAGGCAGCCCGGTCCCGAAGCTGTGGCACCACCAGGCCGATAAAGGTTGCCGGCAGGGCAAAATCCAGACCCAGGGCGGTCGGGTCCGGTACCAGTCCGCCGACGGCCAGGCCGGCCGCGGTGCTGAGCACCCAGTCCAGGTAGACGGTGAGGCCCAGCCCCAGGTAGAACTCGGGCGCGGGCGATGCCCCCGGCCGCCGAAAGTGGGCGATGGCCACGGCATAGGTCTCATCCGCCAGCAAAAAGCTCGCCAGCGCCTTGCGCGGCGGCGACAGCCGGCGGAAGTAGGGGGCAATGGAGCCCGCGTACAGGAGGTGGCGCAGGTTGACCACCAGCGTGCTGAGCACGATGAGCAGGTAGCTCGTCCCGCTCTGGAGGAGCCCGAGCGCGACAAACTGTGACGAGCCCGCGAAGACGATCGCCGACATGGCGACAGTCCCGGCGGCGCTCAGCCCTACCGTCGGGCCCAGGAGGCCAAAGGCGAGCCCATACGGCGTGATCCCAAGGAGCAGGGGCAGCGCCGCCCGGACGCCGCTCCAGAAGGGCGCACTCTGCCAGGCGGCCTGCGCGCGTTCCTGAGCCATGAGGACAACTCTCGCTTCCTACATTGCACACGATGACGTTTGCCCGGGGGCATGCGCAGATTGTACGTGCCCATCGCCCGGGCGCAAATAGGGCTGCAGGCGCCTCCGGGCTCCGCCTCCGTCGAGCTTGGCCTTTCGGGACGCAACCCACCGTGCCGTCTGGAGGCGGTTCGGATGACACCCGCCCATGCTGCGCCCGGGATGCCCCTCCCCCTCGCCCTCTCCCCGAGGCGGACGCCGCG
>JAIMBM010000228.1 GCA_023511475.1 Anaerolineae bacterium | reverse complement strand
GGGGGGGGGGGCAAAAAAAAAAGGGGGGGGCGGCGGGGGGGGGCGCCCCCCCCCGCCCACACCCCCTTACAAAAAAACGCCCCCTTCCCCGCCGCACAAGCGGCGCAGGAAGCGAGGGTAGGGGGATGGGGCACTGCCCCTCGAATGCGTTGGCCCCGCTCGTGGGGCAACCTGTCCGCCCCTGAACCCCAGGCAGGCGCGCGGCGCGTCTGGGGCATGGCGCGGCGCAGTCAGCCGAGGATTCAATCCTGGGCTACAGCCCCGCGCTCAGAGGCGGCGAAGCCCCTTCGGGGCTGGGTTCAGCGTCGGACAGGCGCTGTCTGGCGGCCCGGCCACAGCGGTGGGAGCGATGCAGTGGCCGACCGCATCCTACCTGCGCGCCCCTGCAGGCACAGGCTATGGCCTGCTCTGCCCAATGACCTGAGGAGCACAGGGGAACCGGCAGCTGCCGTCTGAGGCGACGACGATCTCACCCTCGCGCGCGACGCCCGAGGCCACGGGGGGCCTGCCGACGAAGCCATGGCTGGGGTCCCACCAGGTGACCTTGACATAGTAAACGCCTGGCGGGAGCGCGGCCTCAAAGCGAAAGACTGTGCCCTCGGCCCGGGCCTCCTTCACCAGGACGGCTGCCGAAGTGTGTGGGTCAAAGAACTCGAGCGTGACCCGGCTGACGCCCGTCCATGGCGGGTCGAGCACCAGGCGCAGCTGGCATGAGGTGCTGCCGGGCACCTCGACGCTCCGGAACTCGGCGAGCCTGGCCAGCGAGGGGTCCGTGGGGACCTCCGTTGGAGTCGGCGAGGGGGTTGGAGGCGGCGGCGTCGGGCTCGGCGCGGAGGTTGGCGTTACCCTCGGGGTCATCGTCAGCTCTGGCGGGCCCGAGATAGCAGTGATGGCAGGCTCTGGGCTGGGGGAGGGGGTGCGCGACGCAGTCGGGCGCGCTGTTGCCGTCGGGGTTCGAATCTCCGCCGCGGCCACGTGAGGTGGCGTCGAGGCGACGGGTGCCGGTCCGGCACCGACCTGCCCTTCCCAGAGGGGGCGAGCCGCAGCGGCCGCGGCAACCATCAGGGCTGCTGCTCCGAGCACAGCGGCCGCCCAGCGCACGATGGGCCTGCCTGCCAGGCCCTCCGCCTCTCTCCTGAGCCTTGCCTGCTCCTCGCGCCGCGCGACGAGTGCGCGCCAGCCCCGCTCCAGCTCGGCCCGCATCAGCTCCGCTGAACGGTAGCGCCTGGAGGGGAGGGCGTCGTCCGCTGCGGTGCGACCGGGCGTCTCGGCCAGGGCACGGGTAACGACGGCCTCGAGCCACAGCGGCGCTGCCCGCCGGTGCTCCCGCACCCGTGAGCCCCGCACGTGGGCGGCCTTGTAGACCTTGCCAGTGAGGCACTCGAAGAGCACACAGCCGAGAGAGTAGACATCCGACGCCGGCAGGAGGGGTGTGTCGCCGACGTCCTGCTCGGGAGAGGCGTATGTGCGGTTCTCGGGGTATGACCCGGATGCTCCGCCGGGAATCTGGGCCTGCCCAAGGTCGGCGATCTTGGCCACGCCGCCTTCGCCAAAGAGGATGTTGGAGGGCTTTAGGTCGCGGTGGACCGCCCCAAGCCTCTCATGGATGGCCGACAGCCCGGCACAGGCCTCCAGAGCCAGGCGGACGGTCTCGTCGACGGAGAGCCTGCCCTCAGCGTCGAGGCGGTCCTGCAGGCTTCCGCCCGGTGCGTACTCCATCACCAGCCCTATTTCGCCCTCGGACTCCTCCAGACCAAAGACCTTGAGGACGTTGGGGTGGTCGAGCAGGGCTCCGAGATGGGCGGCGAGGGCGCAGCGCTCCCTAAAGCTGCGCACGGTCAGATCGTCCACTCCCGGCATGTCGCGGGCCACGATATGGACCGCGCGGAGGGTGTTCTGCCGGGTATCCCAGACGCGGTAGACCTCGCCGAGGCTGCCTCTTCCAAGCCATCCGCTTACGCGGTACCTGCCGTTCAGGATGACATCGCCGGGGCGGTATCTCATGAGTCCCCACCATGCGGAATCAGGCAGAGCGAGAAGGAGGCCGATGGCCTGTGTCCGGCGGCCAAGTCCCGTGTGGCCGCCTCCCCGGTCATTGTAGCACAGAACGCAAGTTGAGGAAAGAGCGAGGCAAGTGGGCTGGCCCGGCTTTGACGAGAATCAGGTTTCGTGCTAACATTCAGCAGTCAAGTTGCTCAGCGTCGGTTGCCTCGTCGCGGAGTCCCCGGATATGCGGAGGCAGATGGGCCCGGCGCGTGCGCCCCTCCGATAGGGCAACGGAGGTGGTTGACCTTTGTGCCCAGACGCTCTTGCACCCGAAGCACGTGCCGGAATGCCCCAGGTCTGGGATCGCCCGCGTTCGTCGTGGCCAGCCGGGTACATACCGCAGGAAAGGCAGGCCACCGTGAACGCCGCGGCGCGCATCCTCGTTGTCGATGACGACGAGAGCATCCTCGACTTTATCGGCGAGGTGCTCGCAGACGAGGGCTATGTCACGGTTACCGCCTCCAACGGCGCGGAGGCCCTGGCGGTCATCCTCACGCAGCCCCCGGACCTCATCATCCTCGACATCTGGATGCCCGTCATGGATGGGCCCTCCTTCATCCGGGCCTACCACCAGTCTCCGGGTCCGCATGCCCCTATCATCGTCATGTCGGCGGCCCGTGACGGCGCCGCCATCGCGGCCGATTCCGGTGCCGACGGCTTTCTCGCCAAGCCCTTTGGCCTTGACGCTCTCTTGCGGACCGTCGGTGTGCACGTCGGCCGCCCCGGCACGGCTCCCAAGGGACCCCAGCCCCGTACTCTCCCGTGTTGACTTGCGGGCCGGGAGGCGCTATGATGGCTCGCATCTCAGAGAGCGACCCGCGCCGGACGGCCGCCTCGACCCAACCGGCCGGCGAGGTGCATGGGATGCCGAGGGGGTGCGGCTTGCTGCCCCGTCTGCCGGGCGTTGGGGTATGCTGCAGGAGCGGACCAGAGGGTGATCCTTCCAGGACATGTGGCGGCCGCGGTGCTGGTCTCTCGTCGCTTCGGCTTTGATCTCAGGGTGGCCGTGCTCGCGGGGCTTGTGCCGGACCTCGTGGACAAGTTCGTCTTCTACATCCTGCACGCCTCGCGGTGGACGCGGGTGCCTGCGCACTCGCTGCTGGCGCTGGTCGTCTCAGCGCTCGCCGTAGCGCTGGCAGGGCGCCAACGCCGCGGCGACTGGCGCTGGGGGCTGAGCTGGCTCGGAGGCTACAGCGCCCATCTCCTCTGCGATATCATGCCTGGCGAGGGTGCCCTGCCCTGGCTGTGGCCGTTCTACTCTTACAGCGACTATGTCAGCCCGGGGATCCCGTGGTTCCTGGGAGGCGGTCCTGTCCCCTGGCTCACCCTCGTGACCGAGGCCCTTTTGGTGGCTATGGCCCTCATCGTGGAGATACGACGGAAACGGAGGTTGCACACCCGCTGACATGCGCTCCTCCCGCGCCCCCTCCGTCCGGCCCGACAGACATGTGCCGCTCAGGCGTGTGGCGCTGCTCCTCGCGTCCCTGGCCCTCCTGGGCGGATGCCTCTTTGGCCTCTCCGTGTGGTTCGAGGCCGCCACACCACCCGAGCCGCTCGGCCTCCCCACACCTGGCACGTCGCCGACGGCCGCTATCGCCACGGTGCCCGCGCAGCGGCCCGAGCCGACTGCCGGCCCGGTCAGCGTGGCGACGCCTTTCGCCTCGCAGCCAACGCCCGCGGCAGGCCCTCAGCCGGCAGCGGGCCAGGACCTGAACATCCTGCTCCTCGGCACTGATCGCCGGCCTCACCTCTCCGCAACCTGGCGCACCGATTCGATCATCGTCGTGGCCGTGCGGCCTGGCGTGCAGATGGTCGGGCTCTTCAGCATCCCTCGCGACCTGTGGGTCACCATCCCTGGCGGCGAGCCGAACCGCATCAACACGGTGGACTATATGGGAGAAAAGCTGTATGGACCCGGTGGCGGCCCGCGCCTGCTCGGAGCAACCCTGCAGGAGAACCTGGGCATTCCGGTGCACGCCTATGTGCGCATCGACTTTCAGGGCCTCGAGCGCATGATCGATGCCCTTGGTGGCATACGGATCTATGCCGACCGGGCGTACGATGAGTGGCTGGATGATGGATCGGGGGGGCTGTGGCACCTGAAGGTGAGCCCGGGCTGGCAGCACATGGACGGGCGCACCGCCCTCGGGTACGCCCGCTCCCGCCAAGATGCCGGTGACCTCGACCGCTGTCGGCGGCAGCAGCAGATTCTGCTGGCCATGCGCGATGCGGCCCTGCGCCCGGCCGTCGTGCCGCAACTCCCGAGGCTGGTCCCCGCCCTGGCTGATGCTGTCGATACCGACCTGTCGCCGGCTCAGGTGCTCGCGCTCGCGGGGCTGGCCATGCGGCTCGAGGCCGGTGCCTACCGCACACGCGTCTTTGACAGCACCATGGTCACCAGCTGGGTCACACCGGAGGGCGCCATGGTCCTGCTTCCGCAGCGCGAGGCGATCGAGAGCGCCTGGGTCGAGCTGACCCGCCCGTAGCCCGCCGGAGCTCGGGGCCGGGCGGTGCAGCCTCAAGGCCTCTGTCACTGGAAGACTCCGGGAAGCCACCAGGCCATGCGCCATGTCAGTTGCGGCCGGGCCGCCTCCCGGACGGCTGTACCCTTCGGATGGGCCCTAAAGAACTGCCTCCGCGCGGCGCTCACTCTCGGCGGCCTCTCTGAGCAGACTAATGACCTCCTGGTCGGTGGTCTGATCAAAGACCTCGTAGAAGGCGCCGACGGCGTAGAACAGCTCGGGCGTGGAGAGGACGACGGCGCGGTCTACCTCGCGGCTGAGCATGGCGACCGTGTCTGGCGGCCCGACCGGCACAGCGAGGATCAGCTCGCGCGGCTTTTGTTTCCGAAGGGCGCGGATGGCGGCCAGGGTGGTCGCGCCGGTGGCGACGCCATCATCCACGAGCACCACCGTTTTCCCCTCCACCTGCAGCGGAGGACGGTCTCCGCGGTAGGTGCGCATGCGGCGCTCGATCTCTGCGCGCTCCCGTTCCGTCGCCGCCCGGATGTAGCCGTCCGTCACGTCCAGGCGGGCGACCAGCTCCTCGTCAAGCACGGTGGTGCCATCGGGCGCTACCGCGCCGATTGCCAGCTCGGGATTGCCCGGTGCGCCGATCTTGCGTGCGATAAAGACGTCGAGGGGTGCCTGCAGGGCGCGGGCGACCTCTGCGCCCACGACGACCCCGCCCCTGGGCACCGCGAGAACCAGGAGGTCGCGGCGACCCTTCAGGAAGCCGAGCGCTTCTGCCAGCCGGCGCCCGGCATCACGCCGGTCCACAAAACGAGTGACCATACCTGCACCTCCGGTAGTGACCGTGATGGCTGGGGAGCGCCCCATCCGGGCTGTGGCCAGGAATCAGGACGCCGGTGCCGCCTCTCGCTCTGCTGCCGGAATCCTATGGATGCGCTCAATGGCCCGCGCAAAGAGCGAGGCCACGCTGACGACCTCCAGCCGGCCCCGTGGCTCGACGGGGATGGTGTCGGTCACGACGATGCGCTCCAGAGGCGACGCCTCCAGAGCCTCGAGGGCGCCGGGCGCAAAGACTCCATGGGTGGCTGCCGCCGACGCGCTCCGTGCGCCGCGTGCCAATACCATCTCTACGGCACCAAGGAGCGTGCCACCGGTCGAGATGATGTCGTCGATCAGGATGGCGTGCCGCCCGCGCACCTCGCCGACCATCTCGCTCACGGCAACCCGGTCCGGTGCTGGTC
>JAIMBM010000227.1 GCA_023511475.1 Anaerolineae bacterium | reverse complement strand
GGGGGGGGGGGGGGGGGGGGGGGGGGGGGTGGCCCCCCCCCCCCCCCCACCCCCCGTTCCTGTCCGCCGCCTCATCTCGAGGCGGATCCGTGAAGCCTCCCCCTGAAGCCCGTAACCCCGGACTACCTCTCCTCCGGGACGTATGACCACGCAAAGCTCGGCCCCGACCTGAGGTGGTCCAGTGGGCGCACCTCCGCCAGCTGGATCGCGTGATTGGGGCAGGCCCGCACGCACAGCCCGCACCCCAGGCATTTCTCTGCGAAGAAGGTGCGGTGCCCGTCACACTCGATAGTTGCCCCAAAATGACACTGCCGCACGCAGGCCAGGCAATCGTCGCACCGGGCCTCGTCCAACACCGGCTGGAAGCGGCTTACCGTAGAGGAGACCGTGTAGCCGTGCACCGCCCCCGCCTTGAGCACCACACAGCAGCACGTGCAGCAGTTGCAGATCACATCCGGCTGCTCGCTGTTAACCGTCTGGTGCACGAGCCCGAGCTCCTCGGCATGCCTGAGGATGGCGAGGGCCTCCTCGTCCGATATCTCGCGCCCGATCTTCCGATAAAGGATATAGTCGGCGAAGGCATCAAAAGAGAGGCACATCTCCAGCGGCGTGTCACAGTGCCGCTCACGCACGCGGCAGGGGCAATCCTGCACGGCGATGCGCCGCGCACGCCTCACGATGCCCTCGGCACTCTCTATGTCCAGAACCCGGCTATCCGCCCCGACTGGTGGCAGCGCCGCCTGCACCGGCACCACGCGGAGCATTCCCTCCGGCGCCTTGGCGATCACCTCATCCCGGCACACCTCGCTCCAGAGGTCGTAGAACTCGGGGCCATAGCTCCGGTATCGTCGGTCGAAATGAATCCCATCCATGAGGAGCCCCAGCGGAGGAAGGTTCCACACCGGCCTGCCTTCCTCGTGCCCCGTGATGCACACGATACCTCGCATCAACAGATCGTGTAGTGCGCTGTCGACCGCCTCGACGGGACGATTGACCGCACGAGCGATGGCCGTGGAAACTCCGGGGGTGGCCAGAAGGAGCTCCATCTCCTCCGGCGACAGCACCATCTCCAGGACACGCTCGAAGGCCGACGAGCTCTCCACCCCGAACCGCCGGCCGACGGCCCTGGCCAGCGACCTCTTGCCTGCTTCCTGTGACATGTGGCCTCCCCCAACCGGTCCGCTCGTTCGCCCGCCAACACTCCGGACGACACTCCTGCCACCCGAGAGTACCACAAGTTGCTGTGCCGGCCAAAGTGGCCGCTGCGACCAGTGTGTGCAGGGACGAAGGCGCCTGATTTGTGCCACGGCTCAGGCTCTGCTACACTCAGACGGTCCTCTCCGTCCCATGCCACCATCGCGGGGCCGAGTATCATCGGCATGCAGCTGCCGCATGGCAGAGCGGCCTCTCGCCGACAAAGAGGTGAGGCCGCCCCGCCACCCGCGGGGGGTGGTGGCACAGGCGCGCCTGCAGAGGAGAACACCATGGCAACCTGGGTCTGCACCAAGTGTGGGAACAAGACTGAGGGGCGCTGCCGGCCTGGCAGGTGCCCCAAGTGTGGCGCTCCGAAGGAGGCCATCAAGAAGGAGGAGACATCCGAGTCCAGCCCTCGCTAGCCAGGCTCACACCGGAGCGGCCGGGCATGGGCTCTCGCGGGGCGGACCCCGGGCCCTCCTTGAGGTCCGCCCCCACCCCACAGGCCTCCGGGAGTGGTTCTGGGGGCACTGCTTCGGCCGACATCGCCCGGACCAGATGTGAGCCCGCTCCCCCACCCGGAGCGCCTCGGCCCCCGGCGATTCAGACCCTTCGAGCTCCCTGGCCCTCAGGCCCCGCGAGACCCGACTGGGGGCCGTGCTGCACCCCACACCTCTGCCAAACCGGGGCGACCGGAATTCCCGGCGTTGCCCACAGGCAAGGGACCGCTCTCTGGGGAGACGCGAGCCCCACGGTTCTCGGGTCGGTGCGGCATCGTCCCTGAATCGGGTTCCTGCTGCAGCTCTCAGGTCTCACTGGAAAGGCGGCTGCTGGCGCTATGGTCGGCCAGAGAAACTCCGGCGCACAGGATGCAGAAAGCATCGGGGAGCTGGTCCGCAGCACCCAGGCGACCCTCGCTATCGTGGCGCTTACGGCAGGCTGGGTGTGGCTGTTTGTGGCGGCGTCGCTCGCGCCTGATGCGCCCACAAACCCCGGACAGGCCAGAAGCATTCTGCCTCCGGCGGTGCTGCTCAGCGCCTCCCTGATCTATCTGCTCCGGCGTCGCATGTGCCCTTATCTCGGTTCGCTCCTCCTACTCTCGGGAGTGGCAGGCGCATTCCTGCTGGGCTGCCGATGGACTTCTCCCGTCGTGTGGCCATACTACCTGTCGCTGGTCGTGATCGTCGCCGGGCTCCTGGCGGGCTCGGCATCCTCCTTCGCGGCCGCCCTGGTGCTGACGCTCGCCCTGCTGCTTCTTCCCCGTCCCACGAATGCCCCCCGTGCCATCTCGGAGCTCCTCGGGCCTATTGGGCTCTTGTGGGCTGTGGCGCTCACCTCCTGGCTGTCGTCACGCAACCTCTATACGACGCTCCGCTGGGCCCTGCAGAACCAGGAGCAGGTGCGCGAGCTGCTGGAGGGCTTGCGCCAGCGTCAGGGCGAGCTCAACCGCACCCTCGCGGCGCTCACCGAGGCCACACGTCGCCTCGAACGCACTAACCGGGAGCTGGCCATCGCCCGGCAGCGCGCCGAGGAAGCCCGCGCCATGAAGGAGCATTTCGTGGCCAACGTAAGCCACGAGCTGCGGACCCCGCTCAACGTTATCGTCGGCTTCTCCGAGATGATGTACCTCGACCCCGATGCCTACGACGGAGTGCGCTGGACTCCCGAGCTACAGAGCGACATCGGCGAGCTCTACCGCGCAAGCCGGCACCTGCAGAGCCTGGTGAACGACATCCTCGACCTCTCTCGCATCGACGCCGCCCGTCTCCCCATGTTCCGCGAGCTCTCCGACCTGCGCGCCATCGTTACCGAAGCGATCGAGACCGTCCTCCCCCTTCTGCGCCAGCGGGGGCTCGCCTGCCACACCGACTGGCCCGACCAGCTTCCGGAGCTCTTTGCCGACCGGACCCGCATCCGACAGGTCATGCTCAACCTGCTCAACAATGCCGCGCGCTTTACGGACCACGGTCATATCACCGTTGCCATCCGGCAGACCGATGACGCGGTCGTAGTCAGCGTCTCTGACACAGGGGTAGGCATCCCGGAGGACAAGCTCGAAGCGATCTTTGAAGAGTTCCACCAGGTTGACGATGGACCCCGGCGGAGAGGCGGTGCCGGGCTCGGGCTTGCCCTGAGCCGGCAGCTGGTCGAGCTGCACGGGGGGAGGATGTGGGCCGAGAGCCGGCTGGGCGAAGGCAGCACCTTCCACTTCACCCTGCCGCTGCCCGGAGCTCTGCCCCACTCGGCTCCCCTCGTTCGAGTGCCGGAGCGTAAGAGAGACGAGGTCCGCCATGCACCGGTCGTCGTCGTCGACCCCGACCCGACCATTGCGGAGATGCTCAGCCGATACCTCGGCGACCGCCGCCTGCTCACTGCCACCAGCCCCGCGGAGGCCGAGGCCCTCGTCGAGGCCGAGCACCCGCTGGCGGTGATCGTGAACGAGCACCCCGACGCGCCTCCAGAACAGTGGCTCGGCTCCCTCGGCCCCGCCACTGCGCGCCACAGCGTGCCGATCTTCCGCTGCTCCATCCCCAGCCAGAGCTGGCTCGGTAGACAGCGCGGGTTGGACGACTGCCTGAAGAAGCCGGTGTCGCGGGAGGTGGTGCGAGCGGCGCTGGCGAGGTTCTGCCCCGGCCCGGGGACCGTCCTCATCGTCGACGACAACCCCGGCTTTGCTAACCTCATGGCCCGGCTGATCACGGCAAGCGAGCCGCCGCGGCGGGTGCTGACCGCGTATAACGGAGCCGAGGCCCTGCGCCTGGCGCGGGAGGTGAGGCCGGACCTGGTGGTCCTCGACCTGCTCCTGCCAGACATGCACGGATTCGCCGTCCTCGATGAGCTGCATGCGGAGCCGAACCTCTCACACACGCGCGTCCTGGGCGTCACGGCCACGAGCTATGCCGAGGAGGCCCTGCTCTACCATGGCGCCCACTTTACGCTCACCCAGCCCAACCGTCTCTCGACCGGGACCTTTGCGGAGTTGCTCAATGCAGCGCTTCAGGTCGTGCGCCCCGACTATCTCCCCGATAGCGGAGTGCCCAACGCCTGAAGGAGGCTGGCGCGGTCCACAGGCTTGTTCAGAAAGGCGTCGGCTCCGAGGGCGAGGGCTAGCTTCGGGTCATTGATGATCGAGCAGACGATGATGCGCGCCCGAGCGCCGGCCTCGGTTGCTCGCAGCTCCTGCAGCACTTCCCAGCCATCGCGGTCGGGCATCATGACGTCGAGGATCACCACATCGGGGCGCAGGCTCTGCACGAGCTCCAGTGCCCTGTCCCCCGTCTCGGCAGCATAGATGCGGAAAGGCTGGCGCCGGAGGTAGCCGCGGAAGAGTGCCACAAGCCCCTCGTTGTCGTCCACGATGAGCAGCACTCGCTCACCGGCGAGAGGGATACGGAGTGAGATGCGAGACTCCTCCCCCGGCTGCTCATCATGGGTCCACCCAATCCCAAGAGAGCTCAGCAGTTGCCCGGCCACAGCATAGGGGCTCTTGGGTTCCGGCGGACCCGACGTTGCCGCCTGGCGGTAGGCGATCTCGACCAGCGCGTACGGAGCACGCTGCCTGAGGTGTACCGAGATCCCGCCTCCCTGCTGTGCGCTCACCGCATGACTGAGCAGGTTCAGGATCGCCTGCCGGAGCATCACCCGGTTGGCGGCTACCTTGATGTCCCCTGCGTCGATCCGCAGGTTCACCGAGGCGCCGGTATCCCGTGCCAGGAACGTGACGCTCTCCACCGCCTCTCTCAGCAGCCGATCGAGGTCGACATCCTGCTCCGAGGCGCGCGTCAACCGCTCCAGCTCCTCCTCAACGCGGCCGGCGGTTGGTGCCGCGCCACCGTCAGTCCCATCGACCGCTGCCGCGAGAGGCCCTCCCAAAACCTGGGCGAGCGCCTCTTCGGCCCGGCGCAGCTCACGATAGGCCTGCCGCCGGCTGATCCCGAGCGAGTTGGCGATGGCCACCATGCCCTGCCTGGCCACCGCCCAGCGGTACAGCACCTGGTACGAGCGCGCCTCGACCGCAGCCCCGTTGGTGCTCGTGCCCGGGTCGAGGGCGGCGATGGCCAGCCTCAGGGCACGGCGTAGCGCCCGACCCCGGGATAGCTCCGGAGTCTGCGCGACAAAGCTCAGCCGAGTGGCCAGGGGATGTTTCTCCAGGTACGGAGGATCGTCGAGATGCGCCAGGGCACGGTGCAACTCGGCGAGAAGATTCTCTCGTTCGGCCATCAGTCGGTCCGGCCCTTCGTCAACCCTTGATTCGCATGCAAGAGAACGGAGCGGGAATGCCGTACCATGGTAGCAGGGCCGCTTGCTGGTGTCAAGGTGAGGAAAAGGGCCGGGTGTAGTTGAGTTCGGGGGCAGTTCGCGCTCAGCCACGCTGTCACCGGCCCTGCCCCAGGCGGACGCAGCGGCGTCCGCCTGGGGGTTCAGGGGCGGGCAGTCCCTTCCGGCCGATGGCCCTGGGAGCATCGCCAGGTGCACCGCCCCCACCCCTCGGGGCATTCCCTGCTTTGCCGCCCCGGCGGCAAAGCAGGGGTTAGCCCCTCGCCCCGCCCCCGCGCCGCGCTATCC
>JAIMBM010000226.1 GCA_023511475.1 Anaerolineae bacterium | reverse complement strand
CCCTTATAGAGCCACAAAACGCACCGTCAAGCGCCCTCAAAAAGCCAAAGTCGAGCCTTTGTTTGTATTCCCCGCCCCCGCCGCGGCGGGGGCGGGGCGCGGGGAATGCCCCAGGGGTGGGGGCGACAGGGCGAGCCAGGGCTACTCGATCACCACCATCTGGTGCCCGCACACTTCCGGCACCTCGCAGGTCACATACGTCCCCTCCTGCCTGAAGGGCAGGTCCTCTTCCTGCGGTGCCAGGTACACCCGCCGCGGGGCGAACCCGGCGCGCACGGCGACGCTGACCCGGTACAGAGGGACAACGTCCTCGATGATGTCGATCCGGCTGGCCCGGCGCTGCGGCGTGTAGTACAGGAGGTGGCAGACGAGGCGCTTCCCCTGCGGCCCGCGCGGCTGGGCAAGCAGCGTGACCTCGCCCGCAGAGGGCAGGCCCGCCCGCACCAGCGGCTCCGGAAGGAGCAAGGCGATGGCGTTCCGGACCAACTCCTTGTACACCCGGTTCCCGTACACCTGATAGGCGTGGAACACCGGCACGGCAAAGTAGATGACCTGGCCGTGCCGCGTCACCAGAGGGTAGCCGCTTGGCCGGTCGACCGGCGTCTGCTGGTGCGAGCAAAAGTGCTCCCAGGTGCGATTGAAGTAGGGGATGGCCTCCTCTACGAGCGACTCCGTCGCCGGGCGCGGCCTCACGCGGGAGCCGGGCTCGTACATCACATAGTCGGTCGGCGCGATGCCCTGTGTGATGGCGTTCGCAGGCGTGGTGACGTGGAAGTAGTTTGGCGCATAGGGAGCGGGGCCCTCATAGTTGAGCCCGATCTCTTCCAGCGCAAAGGCGGAACCATCGGCCCGGAGGCCGGAGCGGTGCGAAAGGAGCAGGGCACCGCCGCGCGCAAGATACTCCCGTATCCGCCCGGCAAGGGGCTCGCCAAAGGTGACCGCGTCGGGAGCGATGAGGAGCCGATAGGCCGCGAGATCGGCTGCGTTATCCAGCAGCTGGAACTGGTACCCGCACTCGGTTAGCAGCCGCATGGTGCCTTCGAGGACGTCCCGCGCCTCAGAGGCGAAGTGATGGTCGACGGCGCCGGGCATGAGCACGCCGATCTCGGCCTGGGGCACGGCGTCAACGCACCACGGCTCGCACGCCTCGACCCGCCGATAGACGGAGCCGATCAGATCATACACCGCCGGGTCCAGGTGGCCCCGGGGATGGAGCTGGTCGCCGATGGAAGAGGCTCCCCCGAGCGCGAGCTGCCGGAAGCACTCATACTCCAGCGCTGCCGGGTTCTTGAGGCCGCCAAAGTCGGCCCAGGAGAGGTGGAAGCGACCGGTCATGCCGAGGAACTCTTTGCCCAGAGTCTGGTAGTAGCGGGCAAAGAGGGGGAAGTGGTTGTAGCCCCAGCCGCCGGAGGGGAGCGACTCGATCTCCCAGTGGGTGTAGTGCTGTGTCTCACCGCGCATCCCCGTTGTCGGGTCCGGGTCGAGCCGCAGCCGCGAGTTGTAGAACACGCGCGCTGTGGCGTGGAAGGAGTGGACGAGCGCCGTCATCCGGCCCATAAAGCGCCGCTCGACGGCCAGCGCGTGCCGGCGCAGCTCGGCGTCGACCGTGGGGTCGAGCCCCATCTCCCGCATGCTGCGCAGGCAATGGGTGCAGACGCAGCCAGGGTAAGTCGTCATAACGATGTCGAAGAACATCCCGTCGACCGGGTACCCGCGGCAGACCTCCTCGGTCAGGGCGGCGACATAGTCGGCGTAGGGGGTGTTCATACACAGCCACTGCCAGCCCCACTCGCCGCTGAGCGGCGGCCTGCCGACCAGGCGGCCGTCGCGGCTCACCTGCCGCCACTCGGGGTGTTCGGTGCCGGCGTGCTCATCCCAGACGACGGTCATGTAGATGGGCGCCTGAATGCCGTGCCGGTGGCAGGCCTCGATCATCTCGCCGAGGAGGTCGCGCTTCAGGCTGGGGTGGGTCACGCCCACTCGGGTGGGGTAGTAGCACATGCCGTGGTGGCAGCGGGCAAAGATGGTCACCGAGTTGACGGCCGCAGCCTTGAGCGTGCGCGCAAACTCTTCGGGATCGAAATCGGCGCCTACGTCGGGGATCAGCGGCGAGGTGTGAAAGTCCAGATGAACCTGTCGGAAGGGAAGGATGGACATGGGAGGCCTCCTTTGGGCAAGCAACGGCGACGGGAGAATTGTAGTATGGGGCGGGGTGGCGAAGCAAATGAGGGGGTTCAGAGCGTGCTAAGGTCGATGGGCTTTCGTGCAGCCCTGGGCGACAGGTGTCGCGAAAAGCTAGGTCCCGCCGTCGGCAAGAATCTCCTCCAACAGGCGGCGCCACTCGAGCGGCCCGGGTAGGGCCAGAATCCATTTGTGCTAATACAACTCAAGCCCCGCAGGGCGAGGGTGCGCTCCGAACCGCTGGACATCAAGCTGCTAGCCTGTCCACGCTCTTGGGGCGACCGTGCCCCTGCGGCCCGTCGCGCGTGCTTCCTCTCTGCCGTGCTCCGATCATCGTGTACTCACACGACCGGCTCGAGTGACGCCATCATCTGGCCCCTTTCCTGCTTCTGCGGCGATACCGTAGGCAGCCTCGGTCGCATCCCCCATGTGTGCACGGGCTACTCCCCTCAGGGAGCGAGGCTGAGGATCGTCTCCTTCCAGGAAGCTACTGCGTCGGTGGGTTGCGTCCAGGGGCATGGCTTCAGAGATGACCCGTGATGCACAAGCCAATCGCGCCAAGCGCATTTGTCTCGCCCGAAATCCTCACCTGTAATGGTAAGCAGTTGCTCGTACGGATGAAGAGCCAGGATGCCGCGCGTGTCGTCGAGGTAGTCCACAAGGATTTGCAGCCCCTCTGTGCTGCCACAGCGGGCCAAAGCTCTGCCGATCACCACCTCAAGATAAGCCGCACGCTCGAGGAAGTAGTTCGCCTGGAAGCCGATGGGGGCATGGTGGCCGTGGAACGGGGCATAGCCGTGCAGCTGACGCAGGAGGGGCACAGCTTCCGGATCGCCCAGTCTCTCGGCCCCGTAGCATACTGCGTCCACGTAGTAGAACACGCCCTTCGCCTGGCTCCACACGTCATCCTCGGTGGCCGAAGCTAGGAGGTCGACCACGCGTTGCCAGACAGGTATGGCGCGCCGATCGCGGGCCATACCCAAGGAGTAGAGCAGGTAGGCGGCTTCGGGCATAGCACCCTGGTCCGGGGCCCATTCATCGACCTGCTGGATGAAGGCCTTACGGCCGGGGAGCCTCTCGGACAGGCGCGCCGTGAGTTCTGCTACCAGCACCGGCACGCCCGCCTTTGAGTCCACCAGGCATAGTGCCTGGGCTACGCGCAGCCGGGCATTGCCCTCTGTCTTGGCCAGAGCTTGCTCCAGGTGCGCTACTGCCCTGGGTCCCGCACAGCAGACCTCCACAAAGGGGATCCTACCGTACCAGACTTCATGGAGGTCCTGGTTGGAATAGCTGTATAGTGGCCGCCTGTCAGTCACTATCTGTTCCACCAGGGCCTGCAACTCGGCATCGTCGTAACTGCGGGGCACGAGCCTGCGCGTCAGTACCTGCGCGGGCAGCACACCGATCTCCACCAGACGCTCCTGCACGGCGCGCACGTCAACCTGTCGCGCTGTGCAGCCCGCCTTGACTGCTAGGGCTGCGGCCAACCCAGCCGCACCGCCCAGATTCTCAAAGTCGGGCTGCATGCGCACGGCCGGGAGAGCGTCGTGCGACACCGAGATGGCCTTGCCGATGACCAGGATGTTTTCCAGCCCCTTGGGCAGGAGTGCTCGATAGGGAGTCTCAATTTCGAATTGGGGCGGGATCAAGCCACAGCGGAACCAATCTGAGTCGGTCTGGCCTTTGATATCGTTGTTGCTCAGCGAGATGTTGATAACATCTGGCCAGGGACGGCGTAGGAGGTGGTCGCTCAGAGTCACCCATGCGTCGCCAACTACGTGGCGGCTCTCACGCGTGGCCAGGTAGTTGCCGTGATCATGGTAATGCTGGCCCGGAAGGCGACGGCGCGCGGCGAGGAGCGCCCGATTGTAGTCGATGATGTCGGAGACATCGACCATGCTGGTAAAGTTGTTACGGGTGTGGCCTGGCACGGGGATAGGCCGGAGCGAGTACCACATCACTGCGTGGTCCCGCGCCGCCCCATAGACGTATTCGGCTCCGGCAAAGGCGGCTACGTCACCGTCGCCCGTCCCGTCTATCGTCACGTCCCCCAATAGGGCTACCGGGCCCAGTCGCGTCGCCGCCACCACGCCGCGAACGGTGTTTCCCTCGACCAGGGCCCCAAATGCCACGGCATGGAAAAGCAGCTCCACGCCTGCATCCTGCGCCTCTGTAAGTAGAGCGTGAGTCTTGGCCTCGATGTTCCAACGAGGGGTGATGCCATGCAGCCGCGGGTGGCGCAGCCTGTCATGCTCACGGTCGATCCAGGCACAGACCTGCTCGAAATAGCCGTGACGCCATCCGATCCAGTAGCTGTCCACGCCGCCGTAGGTGCCTGTGCCGCCCAGGCCGGGGTTCATATCGACCACAAGAGTGGACACACCCTCCCGTGCGGCTGCGATAGCTGCCACAGCGCCGGCTGTGCCGCCGCCAACGGTGAGCACTCCCACTTGGGCCAGGATGGGCACGGTGGTGGGCTCGACAGGTATTTCCTCCAGGCTTGCTCCGGGCCGCGCCTGTGTCTGCTCGCGCACTGCGAGTGGAGCGGCAGCCGACGCCGAGGGCCGCGGCTCTTCTGCGGATGCCCCGATTGCTGGGGCTGCCGAGGAAGGCCAAAGCTCTGCTATGGCCCTTGCCAGGGTGCCTGCCCGGCGACACGCGCTGATGGGATCACCGCCCGGGAAGGGAGTCCGCGCGGCCTCCAGACAATACAGTCCGGCGAGCGGCCCGGCATAGCTTGCCAGCGCTGGGTCGACGCAAGGTGGGGTTGTTCCGGCCAGAGGCGTGGTGTAGGGGCCAAAGAGCTCGTGCGAGACTGCAGCCAGGTACGCCAGCCGGAAGGCCTCATGCTCGTGGAGCAGATAGGAGGCCACTTGGATGGCCTTCTCGCGGGCCACGACTTCGCGCCGGGTGACATCCAACGGCATGGACGCCGACCGCCCCAGCAGAAAACCGCATTCGACCAACATGTAGCCGCAGCCTCGGTAACCACGGTGCACGCGCACGCGGTCGCCCACTACGGCCAGCCGTGCCGGTACTGGCAACTCAACCACGTCGTCACCGAGAGCCACTTGGTCGAACTCGAGCGTAACAGAGTATACGGCGCTCTCTGCCGGCTCTGGTGCGAACTGGGCGCCGGCCAACCGCGCCACTAGCGCCGTCTCGGTGCCGTCGACCACGGCCCGGCATGCTATAACCTGCCGCCCTGACTTGTTGGCCACGATCACACCCGCCAGGTTCCCTCCAGGCGCGACTACGCCGACCGGGACGCTTGCATAGAGCAGTTGCACACCCGCCGCAAGCAGCATGTCCTCGAGACGGATCTTGACTCCGTCGGGGTAGAGGGGAATCTCGCCCTCCTCGAGGGCTGTATGGCTTGCCCCGATGCAGTCAGGGATGGGTTCCGGTAGCGTCCCCAGATCCGTACCCGGTGGCACAGGCAGCCACGGTCGCAACGGCGCAAAGATATCGCGTGCCAGGTAGGTGCGCGGCTCGACCAGCACGACTGAACGGCCGGCGCGCGCCAGTGTGAGCGCAACACTCACACCCGCCAGCGAGCCTCCGACGACGGCAACATCGCAGTTGTAC
>JAIMBM010000225.1 GCA_023511475.1 Anaerolineae bacterium | reverse complement strand
GGCCCGCGGACCGACTTGGGTGGGGGCCCTGGCAGCAGTGCAGCTAAGCCTGCCCCCAAACCGAACTACACCCCGAAGCGCCCGGCGGCATGGCGTGCTTACCGATTCTGGGGTATACTAGCGCAGGTTCCGGGGTGGCGCGATTCCGGCTCGATTCAGGGGGGAAGGGCGAATGGCGTCGCCAGCACTCGTCTCACCGGCGGCCGGAGCCCTGGTGTTGGCAACGGTCGTCGTCCTCGGCTATGTCCTCTATCAGGTCCGCAGCTACCGCCTGCTTTGCAGGGGATGCCGGCGCCTGCGGGACCTGCGCGCCAACCAGCGGGAGCTGTACCGGCGGCTTGACGTCGTGCGGCGACGTCTGGACTCCCTCGAGCCGCGCCTGCCCGGCAGGGTGCGCCCGCAGCCCTATGCGGCTGACGACGAGCGGTCGGTTGCCCTCTCCTCGGATCTCCGCGCGCTTCTCGACGCCATCCGTGCACAGGTGCGCCCTATAGAGCCCGGACCTTTCCCGCCGCTCGCCCTGCGGACGCTGTTGACGGGGCGCTACCGGCATGACCTTGTGAGGGTGCGGGGTGAACTGGCCTTTGCCGGCGGCCTGCAGGAGGACCTGGACCGGGCTGAGCAGCTCCTCGATGAGCTCGAGGCCGTGTTGGAGCGCCTGGCCCGGAGGCCTGTGGAGGTGAGAGAGCAGTACATCGATCTGGAAGCCCTCGCGGAAGCGCTGATGGAGGAGATAGCCGCCGAGCAAGAGCGAGGGACGGAAGGGCTGCAGCCGCTCCTCGCAGAGGCCGAGGGCGTCAGGGCGGTGGCGCTGGAGTGGGCCGGCCGCCTCGCAGGAGGAGGTTCGGAGGCTGTCGAGGCGGTCGTGGAGGCAGAGGCTGTGCGGCCACAGCTCCTGGGGCGGCTGGCGGACCTGTATGCCCAGACAGGGCGCGTTGCCGGGATGCACGACCGGGCGCTCCGGGCGTTGGACAGGCTCGACGCTGCGCAGCGCGAGGTCGAGGCAGGTCTGGCGCAGCTTAGACCTCCTCTGGCGGAGGCCCTGGACGTGGCGCTGCGGGACCTGAGGGCGGGGCGTGAGGCGCTGCGCGCTCGCTACGACGGGCACGACACAGTGGCGTACCTCGAGGTATCCAACCAGGCGTGGGCGCTCGTGGCTCGGGCACGCTCGCTCATGCGCCAGGTCGCGCGGCTCGTCGAGGCAGATCAGCAGGCCGGATGGGCGGTTACGCGGTGCCGGGAAGGGATCGAGACCCTCCGCGAGCAGCTCGCGCAGGTGCAGGCCGAGTGTCCGTCGGTACTCGATCTGACGGCGGCGGCGGTCGAGCGTGCAGAGGAGCGGTGCCGACAGATCGAGGAGCTGTGGCAGCGGGCGACCGAAGGGGCCCGAGGCGTAGACACCAGCCGGGCCGTCTTCCTTCTCGGGGAGGTGGAGACCCTGGCCCGAGGCTGCCTGCGGGAGCACGAGGAGGCTCTAGGAGAGCTGCGCTCCTGGCGGATGCAATGGGGCAGGGTGCAGGACATCCTGAGGCGGCTGGAAGCCTCTGACGAGCAGCACGGTCGGGTCTGTGCCGCATGGACTGAGCTACAGGATTACAACAGGGCGAACTGGTCCCAGATCGAGCCAGGGTGGTTTGAGCGGTATGCGCAGGAGCGCGCGCAGATCGTGGCCGCGGCCTCGGAGCTCCGTCAGCTCTTGGCGAGTGGGCAGGCCAGGCAGTCCGGGGGGGCAGAGCTGGTCCAGCGGTGTGAGGCCATGGGGCGACGGTGGCAGGAGCTCCTGCGTGAAGGCCAGCAGGTGGTCGCGGCGCTGGTCGCGGCTCAGGCGGCGGAGCGAGAGGTGCAGGAAGGCGTGGCCGCCCTCGTAACCGAGCTGCAGGAGGTGGAGGCGGCGGACCGCGAGTTGCCCCCCGACCTCGAGGAGGCGGCAGAGGTCCGCGCCCTCGGGAGAGAGATCATGGCAGCCTATCGTGACCTCTCCGAGCAAGCTCGCTCCGCAGCCAGCCATGAGCTGCGCAGGCTCCGCGATCAGGGGATACGCCGGATACGGGAGCAGCTCGCCATGCACAGGCTGAGCTATGAGCGGATACTCGATGCACAGAGGGCCGTGCTCAAGCGGCGCGCAGCAGAACTGTGGGAGCGCTGGGAGCCGCTGAGCCAGCGCCTGAGCAAGGCCACCCCGCTGACCGAGATCGATAGCCGCCCGCTGGCCGAGCGCTGGGAGATGCTCGTACAGGCGGTGCGTCGCCCGCCCGCGAGGGTCGCGCATATCCTCAGCCTGAGGCAGAGCGCCGAAGAGTTCGCGGAGCAGATGGCGCACGCTGAGGGGCAGTTCCGGGAGGAGCGCGAGAGGGTGCGGCAGGCTGAGCTAGGCGTGGCGAGGGAGCGCCGAAAGGTGCTGCGGCTGCGGGAGAGCCTGCCCCGCCTGCTCGCCTCGCCGCACCCGCAGGTGGTCGATGAGGAGTGGGAGCGCTCAAACCGGGCGTGGCGGCAGGCCGAGGCGTTGCTGCGAGGTCCGGTTCCGCGTGGCACCGTATCGACGTACCTCAGACGCCTCGATGAGGCCTCCAGCCGGTACCGGGAGGCGGGCGA
Organism: Anaerolineae bacterium; assembly: GCA_023511475.1. Lineage (GTDB taxonomy): Bacteria > Chloroflexota > Anaerolineae > SpSt-313 > SpSt-313 > SpSt-313. The sequence continues at coordinate 3,179 of JAIMBM010000225.1, read as the reverse complement.
CCTGGCGCGCTCAGCTCTTGTGCGGCTGCTCCGCTATGCCTTCCTGGAGGATCCCGAAGGCATGCACCAGGTCTGCCTGCCGATGGGAAGGCGCTGGGGGCGGCTGGGGGTCACAACACGCGAGGGACACATCCGCGAACTGCTCACAGAGCTTGAGCAGGCCGGCCAGCTCGAGCGGCTGATCGACCGGGTGAGCAGCTATCTGACCGGGAGACGGCCGGGCTGACCGGGGTCGCGGGCCGGCACGGGGGATGGGGCCGGCCAACGCCAGGCCCGGGACGGCAGGCTCCCCTCAAGGTCCTGGGTTCAGGGGCCGACAGGCGTGCGCTGTCTGTCGGCGGCCAGGATGGCACCCAACGACTCTGTGTTCGGACCCCCTCGCCCTATCCCCCCATACGCGGCAACTTTAGGAAGGCGACGGTGTCTTCTTCGAGGGGCTGCCCCCACCCCTCGGCGCTTTCCCTGCTTTGCCGCTGGAGCGGCAGAGCAGGGGTTGCCCCTAGCCCCGCCCCCGCCGCGGCCTATGCATTACCCATAAGTCTGTCAAGTAGGGGCTGAGAGGTGCGCGAGTTGCCAGGTGGAAGCAATGTCGTCTAGTCGGCGCAGTCCACGCCAGATCGTCTGCACTCCGGGGTCGCCATCATGTCGCCGCGCCAGGAAGCCACCCAGTCGCGCAATCCACACCACCGCCTCCCGAAGGGTTGGCGGCGTCGACGGCGGATGCGGTGTGTTATGGATCTTGCAGTAGAGGGCCTGCCACTCATGCGCCTCCAGAACGACATCGCAAGGCGTCTCAGGGTTTCGTCGGGCTTCATACGTGAGCCACAGCAGCCGCCAAGCCACAATCGCGTACGTCGCCAGAGCACGCTGCAGGCGCTCGGCGGTCTCCAGTTGCAGTTCCTCAATCCGACAACCACTCTTGAGGACATAGCTGTAGCGCTCCACAAGCCAGCGCAGGCTGTACCAGTACACCGCGCGCCTCGCGTCGGACAGACTCCTCACCGGCAACGTCGTCAACAACAGCCAACATATGGCCTGCTGACCCTCGGGAGGGCTTACTTCCTCCACCAGGATCGCCTGCACCGGGATCGCAGGCAGGCGCCGCCGCCCGGCGCGATTGCGGGGAGGCTGTATCTCCAGCGTTTGGTAGCGTACCGCCAACGTCGCTGCTCGTGCAGGCCGATCTTCCCTGCGGCCAAGTTCGATAGTGAAGTGACCCTGCACAGGACTCTGGCGGATGGCCTGCCACAAGTAGCGCGCTTCATGATTGACCAACCGGTTGTGGGCACCACGAATGAGCAGATGCGCCTCTGGGCGCCGCGGCGCCGCGAAGAGATCATAGAAATCGGCCTCCCGGTCGGCCACGGTCACCGTGACTATTCCCGCAGGTATCGCCTCCTGGCTGGCTGCGAGTGCTGTCAACCAGCGCTGACTCTCTTTCTCCTTGGTCTCGCGCTGGCTGCGCCGGTTGCTAATCCCCAACTGTGCCGGGTCACGCGCCCACACTTCCTGATAAACCAAGCCCAGCGGCACGCCTTCGACGGTTGCCGCCAGGGTAGAATGCGCCTTCAGCCCCCGCTGCGTGGGTACGTCCAGATACCCCAGGCCCTTAGTAGCCGGATGGTGGGTGAAGTTGAGATCGGTCGTGTCCTGGATGAGGAGCACAATGGGATACTGCATGATTCGCTCCACGACCGCCTTCTGATGTCCTGCCCGGATGGCCTCTGGACTCACCTGTTGCGAGTCCCAAAAGCGGTAAGTGGCCTTTGTGGCCGCCCAACTGCCACTGGCCTCGGGGACAGAGGCCGTCGGATGCGCAGCCAAGCTCTCGACGATGCGGACCAAACGCGCCTCGAGCCGTTTGTCCCCCAGATCAACGTACGCAAGCTCCTTTGCAGCCCACGATTCCACGCTCTACTCATTTCCAGATGGCCGACAACGGAGCATGAGTGTAGCATGAATCTCACTTGACATCCACTTATGGGTAACGCATAGCGCGGCGCGGGGGCGGGGTTAGGGGTGGGGGTCCCTCGATGGGCCATGCCCTCGCCCTGCGAGCGAAGAGGGCTGTCCGCCCCCAAACCCTTTCCCCCTCCCCGAGGCGGACGCAGCGGCTTCCGCCTGGGGAGGGGTCGGGGTCCGGGCGCAGGATGGCAGGTGTCGCGCCCGCCGCTTCAGCGTCAGGACGGGGCGCTCTCTCGAGCCAACCTCGGCCCCTGCCAGCAAAAAAGACCCCCTTCCCCGCCACTGCAGCAGGGAAGGGGGCGCCGTCAGGACCCTAGCTCGGGATCTTGTCGGGATCGTAGAGCTGGATGGCCTTGGGGTCGCGTGGGCAGACCTTGACGCACTCGCCGCAGCCGATGCACTTGGCGATTTCGACCTGCGGCCACTTGGTCTCCTCGGCGTCCTCGGCCTCCGCGATGGCGTCCTGCGGGCAGGCCTTGACGCACATCATGCAGCGGATGCACTGCTTGCGGTCGACCCAGGCGCGCTGGTCGCTGGGCACGGGACCCGAGGGTGTCGGCGTGGGCGCGGGTGCCGTCTCACCCGGAGCCGGGGTCGGTGCGGGCGTCGGCGTCGGCGCGGGCTCGGCCGGCGGCGTGGGCGGGACGTGCCCGAGGGCGTAGACCCGGATCGCCGCCTCGCCGGGCACCGGGCAGGTGAACTCACAGGTGCCGCAGCCGATGCAGCGGTCGCTGACGACCTGCGGATACTCGGTGTCGCCGACCATGACCTTCTCGATGGCAGCGGTCGGACAGGCCGGCACGCAGAGCATGCAGCGGATGCAGGTCTCACGGTTCACCCAGGCGTTGCCGATGACCGTCCTGCGCTTGACCTCCAGCGGGAGGGGCGGGATGGCCTGCGACGGGCAGATTTGGCCGCAGGCGTTGCAGTTGTAGCTGCAGTAGCCCTTGCGCGGCACGAGGCGCGGTGTAAAGGCCGCATCCCACCCGGCCTCGAACAGGGTCATCTGCAGGGCCGAGTCGGGGCAGGCCTGGATGCATTGGCCGCAGCGCACGCACTTGGCATAAAAGTCCAGGCCCTGCGCTCCAGGCGGGCGGAGCAGGAAGGGGTCGTCGCGCTGACCGGCGCTGACGCGGGTGAGGCCAAAGCCTACGACCCCCGCGGCCGCCGAGATCAAGAGCTGCCGCCGGGAGGGGTCGAACTCGGCCACGGGG
>JAIMBM010000224.1 GCA_023511475.1 Anaerolineae bacterium | reverse complement strand
GGGGGGGGGGTAGGGGGGCCGGGGGAATGGGGCACCCTCCCTCAGGATTCCTGACGCAGGCGATGAGGAGCCAAGCCATGAAAAGGCCGGACTCCAGGGAGACGCGCGTCCCTTCGGCACCGGGCGTCTTTCCCTCGCGGCACGAGCTCCTGAGAGGAGATGTCCGACGCCCCGCGCCCCGGCGCAGGGCGCCTGGGCCTGTCGAAAGCGATGTGCAGGAAGGATGCCATGACAGCAGCAGTACGCGCGTCGGCTGAAAAACGGGCGGCCAGAGGCCGCCGGCGCTTCCGCCCTATCGTGCTGTGGCTCGTCCCCATACTGGGGCTTCTCTTCGTCTTCGCCGTCTTCCCTATCTTTGCTTCCTTCTACCTTAGCTTCCACAACTATGAGATGCTGCAGCCGCTGCGGTTCATCGGCGTCGACAACTATATCTACGCGCTGACGAAGGACACCGTGTTCCGCAAGACGGTGATCAACACCTTCTACTATGCCTTTGTCTCGGTGCCACTCGGTATGGCGGCATCGCTCTTCGTGGCCCAGCTCATCCACAGTCGGGCCCACCTCAAGGACTTGTTCCGCACCGCCTACTTCCTTCCGGTTGTCACGCCTGTGATCGCCGTGACCATTGTCTGGCGATTCATCCTGCAACCGTCTCAGTTTGGCGTGCTGAACGCCTTCCTCGCCGGGCTCGGCATCCCGGCGCAGCCCTGGCTGACCTCCGCCACACGCGTCATACCCTCCCTGATCGTCGTGGGCATCTGGAGCGGCATGGGGTACAACGTCGTGCTCTTCCTCGCGGGGCTCGTGGGAATACCCCACGAGTTCTATGAGGCGGCCCGCATCGACGGGGCAAGCTCCTGGCAGATGTTCTGGAAGATCACCTGGCCGCTGCTCTCACCGACCGTGCTCTTCATTACGGTGACCGGCACCATCGGCGCCCTGCAGGTGTTCTCCGTGCCTTATATCATGACACGGGGCGGCCCGGAGGACGCGAGCCGCATGGTCGTGATGTGGATCCAGGAGACAGGCTTTGCCCAGTTCCGTATGGGCTATGCCTCCTCTCTGGCCTATCTCTTCTTCATCGTAATCCTGATCCTCACCCTGGTCGAGCTCCGCTACCTCAGGACCCGCTGGAGCTATTAGGGAGGGGCCCGATGCTGTCGAACAGAACTGTCAGCCGGCTTTCAGCCGTCGTGGTGTACCTGATCCTCATTGTGGGGTCCATCATCATGATCCTGCCCTTCTACTGGACCCTGATCACCTCGATCAAGTACCCGTCCGAGACGATGACCTATCCCATCATCTGGATCCCGTCCAAGATCACGTTCCTGCATTACCAGAAGGCCTGGCACGCCAACTTTCCCATCTACTACCGCAACTCGACGGTTGTGGCCGTCATAGTCGTGCTGGCCAACATCTTTACCAGCGCCATGGCGGGGTTCATCTTTGCCAAGTACGAGTTCCCACTCAAGGGGTTCCTCTTTATCGTGATCCTGAGCACGATGATGATCCCCTTCGCCGTGATCCTGATCCCCTGCTACATGATCGTGGCCATGGTGCTCAAGCTGAAGGATACCCTCTGGGCCATGATCGTGCCGGCGCTGATCAGCCCGTTCGGCATCTTTTTGATGCGGCAGTTCATCCAGTCCATCCCGGACGAGATGCTGGATGCTGCGCGCATCGACGGCGCGTCCGACTGGCGCACCTTCTGGCAGATCGTCCTGCCGCTCTGCCGGCCAGCCCTGTCGGCGCTGGCCATCTTTCACTTTATCTGGATCTGGAACGACTTTCTCTGGCCGCTCATCGTCACCGACAGCGACCGCTCGCGGACGCTCCCCATCGGCGTCACCCTCTTTGCCTTCCAGCGCTGGCAGCAGTACAACCTGGTCGTTGCCGCCTCCGTGCTGGTCCTACTGCCGATGGTGGTCATCTACTTCATATTCCAGCGGGCCTTTGTCCAGGGGATCGTACTCACCGGCATGAAGTACTGACGCTGGCCCGAGGGAGCACCGCCATGCTCGCCCAGGCGGTCGCCTTCCATGGCGACCGCCTGGGCGCCCTGCAGTCCCCCTCCTCGAACGCGTACCCTGAAGGCATGACGCCGCAGCGCGCATCCCGACGAGCTGCGGGCCGTGCACGCCCCGTACCTGCCGCGCTTTCGCAACCCGGCGCGGAGCGACAGCAACGGCGCGGGGCTGCGGCCCCGCGCGAAAGCAAAAAGCTCCCTTTGGGGCTAGGCACCCAGCCCCAAAGGGAGCTATGCCTTTCTCAGCCGAACGCCTCAACGTCGGGCGGCAAGCGTCCGCCATGCCCGCGGCACTGCCCGGAGGTTCACCCCCGGGCGAGGCTGGGTTGTCGAGCAGACTCCTGCCCCCTCAGTCTCCCGCCAAGCGGTTGCCGCACTCGCCGCAAAAGCGCGTCCCCGCCGGGCTGCGCGCCCCGCAGACCGGACACTCGATGAGGCCGAGGCGGGCGCCACAGTTGTTGCAGAACTTGCCCTCGCCTGCCGGTTTGCCGCACTGTGGGCAGATGGTCTGCTTGCTCTCGATCTCGCCGGTAAAGACCTTCGTCGAGGCGGCCTTCTCCTGGATGTCGGCAACCATCTTCTGTCCGCGGGCGGCCGCAACCTCCACGTTCACTCGCGGCGCATCGTCGACACAGAGCCCCTCCTGCTCGTTCCAGTCGTTGTCGCACACCCACTTCCTGCACTTGGGGCACCGATGGAACATGCGCTTGGCCTCGGCCTGCGCCTGGGCAAAGGCGGCTTCGTGCTCCTTGTGCCACTCCGGCGACATGCCGTGGAAACGCTCGGATAGGATATCCGAGCCCTGGCTGAGCACCTCGGTAATGCCCGACGGACCCAGGAGCGATGTGCCCACGGATATGGCACGCCCAAGCCCACGAAACAGCCCCGAGCGCTTGTAGCTCCTGGACTCGATGAAGGTCGACTTGAACCCCTCATGACACAGGTCGCAGTAGAACGTGAACTGGAAGCCGGCCTCGGTAGAGTTGTCCTCATAGTTGTCGGTAAAGGCTTGCAGCGGCATGGTCCTGACCTCCCCTTGATGGATGCTCTTGCGCGCCGTCGATCACGGGGCTGTGATGCCCACATTCAGAAACGCAAGCACCGCCAAACATGTGGCCGTCGGGCCAGAGGAGCTTGCCCTCTGGCCCCTTCAGTCGCTTCTTCCTGATCCAGAGAGGTCAAGGGCCAGCTCAACCTTGGGCAGGCTCCTCTTCCCCCACTGCAGCGTCAGTCGCTCCTCGCCTCGCCCCACCTCGGCGATGAGATATCCTGTGTACGCTCGTCCCGGCTCGAGGGCGGTCTCCAATGTATAGTCGTCGACAGCAAAAGCCTGCCCCTCGGCGCCGATCAGGCGCACTTCTTCACTGTAGAAGACGAACACGGGGTTGGCGCCCCGGTTCTCGGCTTCGACCTGGAGCGACAGCCGGTCTGTCTCACCTCGAGCCGGCTCGCGCTTGGCAGAGACAATGCGGAAGGAAACGCCCTGGTACTCGACGATCTGGTCTATGGGGATCAGGGTCGCCCGGCCGAGGTCGGCCTGCTGCATGGCAGCAGCCTCTTGACCGTAGCTCGCGGCCTGCGCCTGCAGCCAGCTCTGCTGCTGAGCCAGGCTCTGCCTCACGGCCTCCATGTCCAGACCGAAGCGGTCGGCCACCGCCCCAAAAGTCGCGAGGAGCTTTTCCTCGCCTGCTGCCATCGATGCGGCCATCTGGCCATAGAGGGACGCGGCGTAGAAGGCACCGCGGTTCTCCCAGATCTCCCGGGCGTGGGAGAAACGTTGATCCATGACCTCCGGCGCCGCAATCCCGTCAGCAGACACGCGAATCTGCTGCCTGCCATCGGGGTCAGTGAAGGCGACGACGCGTCCGCTGGGGCGGTGCCGCACGCTGACGCGGCTCGCGGCGACGACCGTATCGCCGTTCGGAGCAACCTCCGCCCAGGCGCTGCCGCACCACTCTGCCGTCGGCGTCACAACCGGCGCCTCGGTAAAGGCGCCGACCAGCCCCTCATGGATCTCTACGCCGGCGATCAGCCCTCGGCGAATGGAGAGAACCACTCTGGTGTTGGGAAACAGGCAGAGGTCACTCCCTTTCTGGCCCGAGGCCGGGCTGGGATTGTCGTGGATGGAGGGGACGTACGAGTTGGTCCCGGTCTCGACGGTATCCAGATCCTTCAGAGCCAGCGTGCGGGTCGCGCGGGTGCGCTGCCCGCCCCGGACCACCCAGACCTCGCCGACCGGCTGCTCGAGCACTACGCCTTTCATCTGCCTCCCCCTGCTTCGCCGGGTTGACCGCGGACCCTCAGGCCGACGCTTTGCGGCGCCAGGTTGCCTGGTCGTCCTGAACGCTCACATTGAAGCGGAGCAGGTCCATGATGTCGTTCTGCCACTGCGAAGGCGTCGAGTGCGCGACTCGCCCCACAAAGAGGCGGCGCAGCTCCTGCAGGGCGGGGAGCTTGCGCAGCGCGTACCGGTACCGGGCGTATTCCGGCTCGGCCAGCCTGCGCTCCGGAAGGTAGATCGGCTCACGGCGAAAGTTGACGGCCTGCATGCAGCGGTTGATGCTCGCCAGGCAGCGGTCGGCCGCAGCATGCAGCACGGCGAGGTCGTGCGGGCGAGCATACTCAGCACGGCTCAGCATGCGGAAGACATAGGTCGCCCGACCTCCCCCCTCTCCGCTCGACGCCTCCATGACGATGGCGTTGCCCGGCCGCGCCGGGTCCTCGCTGTAGACGGGCACAAGGAACCACACGTACTCACCGGTCAGGTCGCCCATCAGGCCACGCTTGATCCCAATGCTGACCCGATCCGCCTGCCCGAGCGAGGTCAGGAACTCGTACTCCTCGCGGACCCCCGCTGCCGAGAGGTGTTCCACGAGCTGGGCCCACAGGTCCACCGAGAGGGCCTCGATGTCGGCGCGGCGCGCCGCCCTGCCCTCCTTAAGCAGCTGGCCGGCGCGGCGCAGCACGGCAGGCCCGGCTCCGGGCAACAGCTCCCGTATCATCGCGTGAACCTTGAGGGCGAGGGCGTTCATCGCCTCGGAGAGGGAGCGAACCAGGCTATCGTGCTCGCGGCCCATCTTGCTGACCGCAACGACCTCGCCATACTCCGAGACGATCCTGAGGACATAGTTCTGATCCTCAACGCGGGCGATATCGCTGTAGGTGAGCCGGATGATGTCGCCCCGCTCCGGCAAGAGGACCAGGGCCGTGTCGTAGAGGCGCACCTCGCAGCGGCCTCGCTGAACGTCATGGCCCTCGGCGTCGGTCAGGACGAGCTCGGCCCCCACGCCTGAGCGTCGCAGGCTCTCGTGCATGAGCATGTCGCTGAGGAGCAGCTCATTGCGCAGGCGACAGAGCTGACGGGTGAAATCCTCAAACTGGTAACCGAGGTGGGAGAGCTTGAGGATCTCGCCGGAGAGGAGGGGGAGCTCGAGCGTGTACTGGCCCGGGATCACATCGGCGACGTCCCGCAGGGGAAGGAGAAGGGGAGCCTGCAGCCTTGGCAGCAGGGAGAGGCTATCACCGGCCAGCGAGACCTGACCATCGCCGGCGGATATCTCCTCGCCGTGCTCATCCAGAAGGGCAAAGCGCATCCCGCAGGTCAAGAGCGGCGCTTCGGGTTCCGTCGTAGTCATAGTGCCTGCCCCTTTCAGGTCCCGTCGCCTGCGATGCACAGAATAATACCACAAGTCTGGCTCTTGCCCAAGTGCACAAGTTCAGAATCGCGCTCCGCGCATGGAACGGAGG
>JAIMBM010000223.1 GCA_023511475.1 Anaerolineae bacterium | reverse complement strand
GCAGCGGCATAGCCGCTGCAACCCGCCGCGAAAACCCACCACGAACGGGAACCCATCAGAGAGGAGGGTGGCTGCTCAGAGGTTGGGCGTGGCACGAGCGGTGCCCAGCGTGGTCCTCACGACGACTTCCGGGACGCGGGCTCCATGAGGAGCCGCCGCACAAGCCAGACGAGCATCCCCCTCAGCAGGAGGTAGGCGGGCGCAGCCGCAAGGAGCGAGGCCACGGCGCCGGGAAGGCCCCCAGGGCCCGACGCGGCCAGCGCCGGGAGGAGGCCCAGCGCCGCGAGTACCGCCGGCACGCCGGCCGCGAGCAGCGCCCCGAGGGCAGCGGCGACCCCGAGCTCGCGCAGCATCCGCGGCTGCGGCGGGAGGCGCAGCCGGGAGGCAGCGAGCAAGGCGCAGAAGGGTCCGACGGGGACAAGCGCCGCAGCGGTTGCGCCCGGCCCGAGGGGCGCGCGAAGAAGGAGAACCCCTACCGTGAGAACCGTGGCGGCCATCAGGCTCCCGCCCAGGACGTGCGCTACGCCCACACAGAAGAGCAGCCGCCGCACGCTGTTCACGCGCTCCATCCGCCCCCTGATCCTGCCTGCTACCGCTGCTCGTCCGGCTGGAGCTCTCGCTCGCGGATGCGCCAGGCGTGGTAGAGGGCGATCGAGCCTGCGACCGCCGCGTTGAGCGAGCCGGTGTGCCCGGCGATGGGCAGCCGCACGAGCAGGTCGCAGCGCTCGCGCACCAGGCGGCGCATGCCCCGGCCCTCTGACCCCACCACGATCGCGAGGGGGCCGTGCCAGTCGACCTCATCATAGGCCTGCGCCTCGGGCACGTCCTCCAGGCCGATGATCCAGGTGCCTGCCTCGCGCAGTTGCTCCATGGCCCGCACCAGGTTTGGGACGCGGGCTACCGCGAGATGCTCCACCGCCCCTGCCGAGGCGTTGCTGACCGCAGGGGTCACCGCGGCCGCCCGGTGCTCGGGGATGACGACCCCTGCGACCTCGACCGCATCGGCAGTTCTGAGGAGCGTGCCGAGGTTCTGGGGGTCCTCGATGCAATCCAGCAGCAGAAAGAGCGCGCGCGGGCCGACGCGCTCGTAAAGCGCGTCCAGGTCGGCGTAGGGATAGGGTCCGACGTGCAGTGCCAGGCCCTGATGGCCGGGCACGGCCTCGTCGAGCTGCAGCCGGTCGACCTCGCGCACCGGGATGCCGCGGGCCTGCGCCAGCTCGATGATCTGCGCCAGCGTGCCCGTCCGCTGAGCACCCGCGGCGACGGCCAGGTACTCGACCCGGCGGCGGCCGGCCCGCAGCGCCTCGAGCGCGGCGTTGCGCCCGTAGAGCAGCTCCCCGAGGTAGGGATGCGGCTCGCGACGGGCCGGCGGGCGGTGCGGAGAGCGGCCTCATGCGGGCCGATCACCTCGCAGTCGACTCTGGCCGCGCTCAGGCCTTGACCCAGCGCGTGCCATGGGGCGTGTCCTCCAAGACGATCCCGAGGTCGCGGAGTCGCTTACGGATCTGGTCGGCGAGGGCGTACTGCTTCGCCTCCCGCAGCTCCTGCCGGGTGTCGATCAGGACCTGCACGAGGTCGGCCGCCAGACCGGCCAGCCCTTCGGCAGGCAGCTCGGCTGGGATGAGGCCGAGGATGTCCCCGCCGAGCTCGCGGTATGCGGCGTCGATGGCGGCCAGCGTGTCGCGGGTGACCGGCTCGGGGCTGGCGACCAGGCTGTTGCTCACCCGCACCAGATCGAAGAGGACGGCCATGGCTGCGCTCGTGTTAAAGTCGTCGTCCATCGCCGCGAGGAACCGGGCCTTGTGGTCCTCGAGGGTGGCGAGCACGTCGTCGTCGGCCGGCCCCTCGGGAGCCGTCTGCAGGCGCTCCCGGGCGCTGCGCACGGCGCCCCACAGGCGCTCCAGGCCTCGCGAGGCGGCATCCATCGCCTCGGGGGTAAAGTCCAGGGGGCTGCGGTAGTGGCTTCCGACGATCAGGAAGCGCACAGCCATCGGCGACCAGCGCTCAAAGGCCTGCCGGAGCGTCATAAAGTTGCCCAGGGACTTGTGCATCTCCTCGGCGCCGACCATGACCATGCCGTTGTGCATCCAGATGCGGGCAAAGTCCTTGTCGTAGGCGGCCTCGCTCTGGGCGATCTCCGACTCGTGATGGGGGAACTTGTTGTCGACCCCTCCGCCGTGGATATCGAAGGGCTGGCCCAGATACTTGGTGGCCATGGCCGAGCACTCGATATGCCACCCCGGGTAGCCCTCGCCCCAGGGGCTGGGCCACCGCATGATGTGCCCCGGCTCGGCGCGCTTCCACAGGGCAAAGTCGGCCGCATGGCGCTTCTCCGGGTTGACCTCGATGCGCGCGCCCTGGATCAACTCCTCGACGCGGCGCCCCGAGAGCTTGCCATAGGTCGGCCAGCTCGAGACGTCAAAGTACACGGAGCCGTTCACGACGTAGGCGTGCCCCTTCTCGATCAGCCGCTGCACGAGGGCGATCTGCTCCGGGATGTGTCCGCTGGCTCGGGGCGAGATGTCCGGCCGGGTGACGTTGAGGGCATCCATGTCCTCGAAAAAGCGCCGGGTGTAGCGCTCCACCAGCTCCATCGGCTCGACACGCTCTCGGGCCGCTCCCTTGAGGATGCGATCCTCGCCAGAATCGAGCATGTGGCCGACGTCGGTGATGTTCTGGACGTAGCGAACGCGGTAGCCGAGGTAGCGAAGGTAGCGGACCACTACGTCAAAGTTGACATAGGTCTTGCCGTGGCCGATGTGCGCGTCATCGTACACCGTCGGCCCGCAGACGTACATCATGACACGCCCCTCGTGCAGGGGCGCGAAGAGCTCCTTCTGGCGGGTGAGCGAGTTGTATATCTGCAGTGGCATGTCGTTTTCCTTCTCAGTGAATGGCTGCGGGCAACGCCGGGAGTGATCAGCGGGGCCCGGCGCCGCCCGATCCTTTGGATTCGATCTGGGCAAAGATCATGCGACCGGCGACCGTCTGCAAGACGCGGGTGACCAGCACCTCGACATCCTGGTCGATATACCGACGGCCGTCCTCGACGACGACCATCGTCCCGTCATCGAGGTAGCCGACGCCCTGGCCGGCCTCCTTGCCCTCCTGGATGATCCGAACCGAGAGCGGCTCGCCAGGGAGCACAACGACCTTGACGGCGTTGGCTAGCTCGTTAACGTTGAGCACCTTGATCCCCTGCAGCTTGGCGACGCTGTTCAGGTTATAGTCGTTGGTCATGATGGCGCAGCCCATCTCGCGGGCGAGCCTGACCAGCTTGGTGTCGACCTCGCGCACGCCCTCGATGTCCATCTCGGAGATCTCGATGGAGGTCTCGGAGTCTTTCTGCAGGCGGGCGAGGATCTCCAGGCCCCGGCGTCCGCGGTTGCGGCGCAGGACATCGGGCGAGTCGGCGATGTGCTGGAGCTCGTTCAGCACAAAGCGCGGCACGACCAGTGTGCCACTGATAAAGCCGGTGGCACAGATGTCGGCGATGCGGCCATCGATGATGACGCTCGTGTCGACCAGGATCATCTCATCCTGCGCGCTTGCTCCCTCCCGGGAGGCCAGGCGACGTACCATGGAGAGGATGTCCTTCTCGCGCATCACCATCGTCGTGATGCCCAGGGTACTGAAGACCACAGCGGAGACGAAGGGCAACACCTCGCCCAGGAGCCCCGGGAGCAGTGAGAGTGGCAGGGCCAGGAGGGCGGAGATGATCAGACCGACAACCAGGCCAACCAGCCCGGTGACCAGGTAGCGGGCCGGTATCTGACGGATCCTCATGCGAACCGCGTTCAGCGGGCGGACGGTCACATCCAGGGCAAAGATGCCACCAAGGGTGGCTCCGATCAATGCCGTGACGATGGAGTAGTAGCCTGAGTAGCGTGTCACCAGGAGACCTTGCAAGGGGCGACCCAACTGCCATCCGAGGAGCGCCCCCAGGAGCATGACGGATATACGGAGTATCCACTCCAGGCTCACATGTAACCTCCTCCGGTGGTGTTCGGCGACAGTCCGGCGGGCCACCCTTCCAGGTGTAGCGCCCGGGTCGCTTCCCCTCGAGGCGGCGGCTCTGTGGGCCGGGCGGCAGAACCCCAAAAAAACAAAAAAGGTGTGCACTCGGCACACCCCCAGCACCTGGTTGGCTTGCGTCAAAGCGCGCTGTCCCAAGGGGCAACTCCCACGCGCCGGCGCCCGACGATCTGCAGCATCGATATAGGATAAGTGCAAGAGACGTGCCTGGAGTTCTGCACGGTGCCCGCGGCGCTCGATAAGATGAATCCAGCACGACTGCCCTCGGTCGAGGACAGGCCATGATCGGTTTCAGTGTAACACAAGCGGCGGTGCTTGTCAAAGAATTCTGGTACTCGGGGTGTAGTTCAGCCTGGGGGCAGGCTTATCTGTGCTGTTGCCAGGACCCCCACCCCCGTGGCCCCCTCCTCCAAGTCGGCCTGCGGACCGACTTGGGGGAGGAGGCGCTTTTCTTCAGGTATCGCCCCTCTCCGAGGCGGACGCCGCGGCGTCCGCCTCGGAGAGGGGCGCGGGGCGGGGCTGCGGCCCGCACGAGGGCGCCATACCATCCTGCAGTAGCGCCACAGAAAGCGATAAGGAACGAGGACCTGAAGAGTTCAGACTCCAGCCCGTCCTATGCCCACTATTGCGCGGGCAACTCTTCGAGCGCAATATCCGCCATCAGCCCGGTCAAGACCCCATCAGGCACACGGTTGAGAGAATCACCAAGCAGGCACCTGCTCCCGGGCGAGGGCAATGGCGCCGAGCACACCGGCGCGCCGACCGAGGGTGGGCGGTACGATGTAGCCGTCGATGTCCTCCAGGATGGCCGGCACCTGCAGGTAACCGTTGAGCAGGGCCTGCACCTCGCGACGCACCAGGGGAAACAGCTGCGGCTGCTCCATGACGCCGCCGCCGATGATGATGCGCTGCGGGGAGAGGGTGACGATATAGTTGACCAGCCCCAGTGCCAGGTACCGGGCCTCGAGCGGCCAGGCGGGGTGATCGGGGGGCAGGGTCTCCCCAGGCCGCCCCCAGCGCTGCTCGATGGCCGGACCGGCAGCCAGGCCCTCGAGGCAGTCGCCGTGATAGGGACAGGCACCGGGGAAGGGGTCGAGGGCCAGGTCGTGCGGGACGCGCACGTGGCCCATCTCGGGATGCATCAGCCCGTGGATGAGTCGGCCGTTGACCATCCCGCCTCCGCCGATGCCGGTGCCCACGGTCAGATAGATGAAGGTGTCGAGTCCTCGGGCGGCTCCCCAGCAATGCTCACCGAGGGCGGCGCCGTTGACGTCGGTATCAAAACCCACAGGCACACCCAGAGCCTGCCGCACCGCTCCGACGATGTCGGTATGGGCCCAGCCCGGCTTGGGTGTCGTGGTGATGTGCCCAAAGGTCGGTGAGGCCGGGTTCGGGTCCACCGGCCCGAAAGAGGCGATCCCGACGGCGAGGAGCGGTGACCGCTGCGCCCGGAAAAAGTCGATGGCCCGGGCGATGGTGTCCTTCGGTGTGGTCGTTGGAAAGCGCTCCTCGGCCTGCAGATCGTCCGGGCCGCTTCCAACCGCGCAGACGAACTTGGTCCCTCCTGCCTCGATGCCGCCGTACAGGCCCATAGTCATCTCCCTGGCGCCCGGTGCGCCCCCGTAATGGTGATTACGCTGGGTGCGATTATAGCATCGCGCTGCGATGCGGGGCGAATCGCGGCGTGAGGGTAACTCTTCAGACTCGCGTTCAGCGCATGGCGCGGAGGCAGGTAGCGGGTAGCCC
>JAIMBM010000222.1 GCA_023511475.1 Anaerolineae bacterium | reverse complement strand
GCCAAAGCGGACAATGGCCTCACCCACAATCGAGGGCAAGGAGTAGAGGCAGGCAAGGGAGGTGCCGAGCACGCCGACCTCCTCGAGGGCCACAATCTCGTCCACCCAGCCCAGCCCCCGGCCACCATATTCGGCCGGGAAGCGGAGGCCCAGCAGGCGTCGGCGCGCCGCCTCGGCCACATACTCGCGGGGGTAGCGTACCCGGTCATCGTCCATGTCCAGGATGAGCTGCCGGGGCACCCACTTCACCAGGTCCCTGACCTCATCCCGAAGGGCCGTTTGGGCAGGCGTCAGCATCGCCTCGAGCATCGTCGCCCCTCCTCGCCCCCTTGGCGGTCATGACCTTGTCCACTGCAATGACACAAATGACACAGCGGTCCACGGAGTGCCAGAGCTGTGACTGGACTCGCACCTGCGACATCGCCACAGGCCCCAACAGCGGCCGACAGCCAGACCGGAGCGCCGGAGCTACATGGCAAGGTCTAGCGCCAAATCGCTGATGTCGCGTAGCCGGCGCCCGTCGACCGTCGCCGTTAGCATCTCCAACTGGTCGTCGTTGCCGACTTCCCTTACGGCGTCCTGTAGCTCGACGAGCGCAAAGTGATAGACGCAGTCCAGGTCGCCCGTGCCGAGAGCCAACGACGCCAACCGGGTGGGCAGCGGCTCAGCTGTGACAGCCACGGCATGTGGCACATGGCCCTTTCGCGTGCGAATCAGATTGAGCGCTTCGGTCCTGATATTCTGCGCGCGATCGCTCCGAATTGTCCATTTGCATGAGATGCTCGCATGCAACAGGACCCTTGAGGAGTTCTTCTCACGCAGGGGCGACAGCCGGCAGTAAGGGTCCCCTTCGCCAACCACCGTCCTGTTGCAGTTGATTTCCGCATCGGGCACCGGATAGCGACCGATCACGATGTCGGGGGTGACCACATAGTCCGAGCCGAGAGCGGCGGCCAACTCGCTATTGCTGGCCAGGATATCCTGGAGCCGGGCAAGGTGCGCATACTGGTCAAAGGACGTGATATCTCTGTTGACCTCGAACAACCACTTTCCGGGACGGAGGTGCACCAGGAGTCCGAAGGCATCCTCCAGAAACCGACTGGTCAGTTCCTCAAACACTGCGCCAGCGCGTTGCGCTGGGGGAGCTTGTTCACAGAGAGGGCAACCAAGCCGCTTGACGATACCGCGGGCGATCTCTACGCTGGTCTTATTGCTGGCATCGGCTATGTTCGGGACGCCGGACGGGGCCGCAAGTATCTGTCGGCAGATGTCGGCGTGGTAACGGTGCCGAAGCTCCCCAATGCTCACAGGGTCCTCCCGCGTTACGCTCGCCCGGCCTCCTCTGGCTTGAGAAGGCCGATCACATACTCCTCATGCATTCTCTGCTCGATCTGGGTGGCTCGTGTTTCCCCGTTTCTGGCAGGCATCATCCTGCGGTCACGGTCCAGCCGCCGCGTCGCGATACCCACCACTTCAAATCCGACGGCTTCGGCAACGTCCGCAAGGCACAGGTGCGTCAAGGTGTCGATTCCGCGCATCACAGACGTGCCAACTACAACCACGGCCACTTTCCCTGGTCGCAGCACGCGGAACATCTCGCGGATGCAGCGCGTCATCTCCGAGTAGTATCGATGGAGCGCGGCTCCTTTCTTGGCATCCGTGGCAGCCACTGTAGCAACCCTCTCCCCAGCCTTTGGCGGGAGCCCCTCAAAGACGAACTCCTCAACAGCTTCCCCGCCAATGTACTGCCGGCGCTTCTGGTTCAGCGCATCAATCGGATGTCCAAACCAGACGAGCGAGAACTTGTGAGCCCGCATGTAGTCGATGGCGTTTGAGGCATAAGGCGGCGAGGTGACGATCAGATCGACTGTGCCCGACGCGAGCGGAAGATGCTGCGCGTCGCCACACAGAACCTGTGCACACCCGGGGTCGGCATCGAGCTGACGCAAGCTCCTGAGATTCCTCTCAAGCCTCTTCTCGAACTCGGAGATGGCGGACCTGGGCTCCTTCTCCTCCACGCGATGGGGTCTTGTGTGTCCCAGGTCGCGAGCAAGGGACACGCCACCCGACTTGGTGATGACGATGGATGAAAGTGTCGCTTTCAGGAACGACCGAGCGAGGGAGTCCTCGACGCGCTCCAACCCCAGCACCAGGGCCAGGAGCTCCAGCTGGGTGGTCGGCGCAAACCAGTAGTCGACAAAGCGCCGTGTTTTCGGATCGAAGCGAGTCTCGAGCTCGTGTCTCAGCAGATCGGCCCGCCCCACGAGTGCGAAACGCGCAAACCTCAGGACCTGGCCACCCGCATCTGCCGCGCGCTCCGCACTGAAGGGAGTGGTCTTGACGTTCGACAGAAGCAAGGCCAGAGGATCAATGTCGAAGCCAAGCGCCCGGCGCCCCGCAAGCACCGCTTCCAACACCGTAGTACCCGAGCCCACCATCGGGTCAAGCACGGTATCCCCAGGATCGGTCAAGCCCACAATGAACCTGCGAGGCAACTGCGGCGGAAACTTGGCCGGGAAGGAGTGAAAGTTGTGAGAGCAATAGTCGCTGCGCTTGTCGTGAAAGTCCAGGTCCTCCGCAAGCAGAGATGCTAACCTCTCGCGACTATTGCCATGGGGTCGCTCGGAACTGGATTCCGCGCCGAGCAGTGGGAGTCGAAGTTGCTGAGAGAAAGAGGACATGATACCCCCCACCTCGCGTCTTTCCCGTACACGAATGGCGCGGTCCCGGCCGTAGGCTCGTCAGCTGGTCAGCGTACGGTGACATTCTATCACGCCGCCGTGTAGGGGTCAAAGGCGTTTCCAGGGACCGGATTGCCCGACGGCTCCCGCCTGCACCCTCACCGCTCGGGGCGCGGGGCATCAGCCCCGAAGGAGCGCAGCCGCCGCAGGAGGACCAGCCCAACGAGCAGCGGCAGCCAGAAGGCGAGGCCCCGGAATGCCAGAGAGATGATGGCTGCCGCCCCCGCAGGGACGCCAAGGGAGGTGTACACGACCGCAGTGACCCCCTCCACCACGCCGATGCCAACGGGCGTGATGGCCACCACGGCAAAGAGGTAGCACATGGCATAGCCCGCAACGAGCGCGCCCGGCTCGACCGGCGCGCGAAAGGCTGGAAAGAGAGCCAGGATGGTGGCCAGGTTGAGGAGGTGCCCCAGCCCCGCCACGGCCAGCATGCGCACCAGACGGTCGGGGTGCTGCGCCACGGCCTGGGCGGCCGCCGAGAGCTCGGCGGCGCTCCGCTCCGCCCACCCCCCAGCTATGAGGGGCGCCCGCCCCAACCGCCCGCCCAGCCGGTTGACCGCCCCCTGCACCACCTCCAGGATGCGGCGGAGTGCCTCCCGACGTCTCGCCGCGAGCGCGAGCAGCGCGGCCATTCCTGCAACGAGCAGGACAAGGACGCCGGAGGCCACGACCTGGTACGCCGCCAACCCATGCCGGACCCCGAGGTGAGCCAGAGCGGCCGCCAGGATCAGCACAAAGACGCCAAGCTGCGCAAGCTGAACGAGCAGCACACCGGCCGCCGCCCGGACCGCGGGCTCGCCCCGCCGGGCCGCATCGTCCGCAAAGAGCGCGGCGGCGCTCAGACCTCCGGAAGGTATCGCCACGGCCAGAGCCAGAGAGCCAAAGACCAGCGGTACGAGATCGAGGAGCCGCACCCCGACCCCTACGGTCAGGAATGCGGTACGATAGAGCGCGGCGAAGACCAGATAGTACCCAAGCTGCAGAAGCGCCGCCGCCACCACCCACGGCCACCGGCCGCGACTGAGGGTCACAGCCAGTTGCTCCAGCTCGCCAAAGCGGGCCACGGTCACCCCGAGAAGCACCGCGGCCAGAGCCCAGAACAGCCACCGGCGCCTCACACCACCCCCTCGCACGCGCCGGGCCCGGCCGCCACCGACGACCCGAAAACAGAACTCGACGATTTCATCGCCGGGGCATTATACCGGCGCGGGGCGCGCACGCCAAACCGCACCGCCAGTTCCGACAGGCGACCATTTGACCGCCCTGCGCCGCGCGCCTAATATGGGCTTCGCCCTCATCTGACGGCACCCGCAGCGCACCTGTGGCCCAGCCACAAGACAGGAGCAACCCATGAACTCCCGAGAGCGCATCCGCGCCGCGATCCAGCATCAGATTCCCGACCGGGTGCCGCTCGACCTTGGCAGCACATCGGTCACCGGCATCGTGGCGACGGCCTGTGCCCGCCTGCGGCGGGCGCTGGGCCTCGAGGAGCATCCGCCCAGGGTCTTCGACCCCTTCCTGATGCTCGCCGAGGTCGAGGACGACCTGCGGCTGCTCCTTGGCATCGACACTGTGCCACTCCGCCTGCCCACTAATCGCTTTGGTATCCGCAACGCCGGCTGGAAGCCCTGGACATTGTGGGATGGCACCGAGGTGCTCATTCCTGGCAAGTTCAACGTGACCGAAGCGGAGAACGGCGATCTCCTCGCGTACCCCCGCGGCGACACGTCCCTGCCCCCGAGCGCACGTATGCCGAGGGGCGGCCTCTACTTTGACGCAATCGTCCGGCAGGAGCCCATCGATGAGGATCGCCTCGACCCCGACGAGTGGGTGGAGGGGATGTTCTCGAACTACACCGAGGAAGACCTGCGCTACCTCGAGGCGCGCGCCGACTATCTGTACCGCAACACGGAGTGGTCCATCGTCGGGCATCTGTCGGGCGGCGCCTTTGGAGACATATCCCACGTCCCTGCGGTTGGCCTGCCACATCCCAGGGGCATCCGCGACCCCCTGGAGTGGTACGTGGCGCATGCCTCACATCCCGAGTACATTCGGGGCATTTTCGAGCGTCAGTGCGAGATCGCCCTGCGGAACCTCGAGCTCCTCTGGCAGGCGGTCGGCCCGCGGATGGACGTGATCTATGTCAGCGGCACGGATTTCGGCACGCAGGACAGGCTCTTCATCTCCCCCGACCTCTACCGCGAGCTGTACAAGCCCTTCCACCGGCGCCTGAACGACTGGATCCACAGCCACACGACCTGGAAGGTGTTTTACCATAGCTGCGGCGCCATCGCGGAGCTGCTCGACGATTTGGTCGACGCAGGCGTCGACATCATCAACCCGATCCAGACCTCTGCGCGCTGCATGGACCCGGCGGCCCTCAAGGCCCGCTACGGCGACCGGCTGGTCTTTTGGGGCGGCGGGGTCGACACGCAGCGCACCCTGCCCTTCGGCACGCCCGTGCAGGTCTACGAGGAGGTCTGCGAGCGCATCCGCATCCTCTCCGAGGGGGGAGGCTACGTCTTCAACCCTGTGCACAACATCCAGGATAACGTCCCTGCCGAGAATATGCTGGCCATGTTCCAGGCCGTGATGGACATGGCCGCGACCCTGTGGTGACCTGCCCGATCGCGCCCTGCGCGATCTCTGCTTCTGCGCGCAGGCAGCCTGCCAGAGGACGCTGGGGCCGCGTGGGCGCGGATAGCCGCCCCCGCCCCGGAGCCGGCTCACACCCGTCGCTGCCATGGGCTGTACACGCATCCGGACAGCCCCTCCCCCGGGCGAGAGCGGCCTCTGTGGAGCGAGCTCGAGAAGCCTCACGCCATTCGCCGCCTGGGGGGTGCAGTTCAGCTTGGCGACTCGCATCCAGCTAACCTGTGTTCGGCCCCCTCCCCCAGGCGGGCACGGCGTGCCCGCCTCGGATAGGGGGTTCAGGGGCGGACAGCCGGCATCCGCCTGCGTAGGCGTAAGGATCGCCCATCGCCAGACCCCCACCCCTAACCCCTTCAGGGGCGGACAGGTGTCTTTTTTCCCCCACAGG
>JAIMBM010000221.1 GCA_023511475.1 Anaerolineae bacterium | reverse complement strand
GCCCCGCACCACGCGCAGACCTGCAAGGTCGCCGTGGGTCTCAGTCACAACGGTGACCTGGCCCTCCTGCTCCCCCGGACGGCTGTAGTAGAGGACGACCCAGTCGTGTGTCTTGCCCAGCTCGTGTGCCAGGCCGGTGTTGGAGAAGAGGGCGGTGTAGCGGCGCTCGCCGCGTCGCGTATGCAGCACGGGCAGCCAGGCCTCGCGCGAGGGGTTGAACCGGCGGGGTGCAATCTTGTGCAGTTGCCCCGCCTCACCCTTGGTGCGGTACTCTTCATCGACCGAAAGCAGCTCGGAAATGGGCGGAGGCTCGGCGACCGGAACGGCCGCTCGCGGGCGTCGCAGCCGGGCAGCGATGGCCTCCCGGATGTGTGCTGCCTTGACGGGACCGATGCCGGGCACCCGCTCGAGGCGGCCGTCGACGGCAGCGACCTCCAGCTCCTCGAGGGTGGAGACCCCCAGCTCCTCGTGGATGCGCCGGGCCAGCTCCAGCCCGACACCCGGCAGGGTGTCGAAGAGCTGCTCCGGAGACAGGTCGGCGCGGAGCCGGTCGAGGAGCGGCCAGTCGCCATCCATGGCCAGCCGGCTGATGGTGGAGGCGAGGCGAGGGCCGATGTTCTCCAGGCGCTCAAGGCCCGCCGTGCCCTCCTCGGCGAGGATCGCCGTCACGGGTCGGTCGAGGCGGCGGACGGTGCCGGCCGCCGCCCTGTAGGCGCGGACCCGGAAGGGATTGGCCCCTGACTGCTCGAGAAGGTCAGCGGCCTCCTCAAGCGCTGTGGCGATCTCGTTGTTCTGCATCGCAGTGCTCCCGCCAGGGCGATATTGTGTGCGGAGCACATTCCATGCCGGGAGTGGTGGCTGTAGCACCCCTATGCGGGGTACCTCCATCGCAAGGTGCGGTCGGCTCGCGATTCATGCAACGTGTCCGTCCCTGAAGAGGAGGAGAAGCGGGAGGGGGCTTCGCCAGGCTGTGCGAGCGCGTGCCCTAGGCCATCCACTCCATGGCGGGAGCGTGCGGATAGCAGCCGGCGGCTTCGAGGAGCGCCTGCGCTTTCCCGCCGAGGGCCGGGTCTCCGTTCCACGTCTCGATGGTGAGGCGGCGACGGCGACTCCTCCGGCAGATCTCGCCCAGGCAGGCGCGGAGGGCGCCGATGAGCTCAGCCTCGCCGACGCCGACGGGCGTCAGAATGGACCGACCCCAACGCTCCGCAAGGAGCAGGGGCTGCCCGAGCTGCAGCACCAGATAGCTCGAGGGCCGCCGAGGGAGCGCGAGCGGCAGGCCATCGGTCCCCTCGAGCTCTGCCAGCAGCCGGACACTCACCAGCCCAGCCGGGTCCCACGCGTTGACGACGACCGGCACGGGCTCTTCGGCGTCGGCTGACCACTCCCGGAGCCGCTCGACCGCCTCTGGCAGCGCGAACTGCGGCCCGGCCAGGCCCTGCACAAAGCAGCCCCGGCGCACCTCTCCCCGCATCTCCAGTATCTCCAGCCAAGCGTACAGGTCGGCCCAGGGCCAGGCCCGGTCCTCGCGGTCCAGGCAGTCCCGAGAGACGATGCCGTACCGGGCGAGGAGCTGCCGCGCCCGTCGGTCGGCGATCTCCTCGGGGCTTCTGGCATCGCCCCAGATGCCGAAGCGGTGCACGAGCGACCAGCGCCCCACCCACTGGGGCGCCGCTGCCTGCCGGCGGGCAATGCGCCGGCGCGCCTCATAGAGCCGGCCGCGCCGGAGGGGCGGCGGCTCAGGGCGGAGGGCTGCAAGCTGCGCTTCGAGGGTCGAGAAGGGCTTGCGCTCCTGGTCCGAGCCCTCGCGCAGCCTGGCGAGTTCGTGCAGGGCATGGAGGGAGTCGTTGGCCACGAGCCCCGCTGAGACCAGCTCGAGCAGGGCCATGGCGAGAGTCTCAGGCGGGAGACCGGTCCCCCGCTG
This sequence comes from Anaerolineae bacterium, assembly GCA_023511475.1. Classification (GTDB taxonomy): domain Bacteria; phylum Chloroflexota; class Anaerolineae; order SpSt-313; family SpSt-313; genus SpSt-313. The sequence goes on along the minus strand of JAIMBM010000221.1, from coordinate 3,872 downwards.
CAGCTCTGCCGTGAAGCAGGCGCCCTCCGACTGCAGGAAGCGCAGCACCGCGAGTGCCGGCTCGCTGAAGGGCGGAAACTTCTCTGCATCCGGCCCGGCGGGGAGGTAGAGGCTGCCCTCGCCGCGGAAGAGGAACCGCGCCCGAAGATGCCCTGGCTTGCCGCTGCCTGATCCTACCCAGGTGACCTCTCCGCCCTGACAGAGGGCTTCCAACTCGGAGGGACGAAAGCCTTCCATACGTGCCGGCAGAAGGTCCCGCGTCCACAGCAGGGCGGGCGCTGGCAGCGCGCGGAGCTGCCCGATGGCGCGTCGCAGGCCCTCCGGCCGCCGGAGGCGCTCGTGGGGATGGACGTGCTGCCAGCGTGCCAGAAAGTCGGCGTAAGCCGCAAGGGGCACGGGCTCGACCTCGCGGCGGAGCAGCGCGAGGGTGCGGCGGCGTGCCTGCTGCAGGTTGGCGACCAGGCAATACTCCTCGGTGTCCCGGCCGTCGGTCAGGCGCCCCCGCACGCAGCGGCGGGCCTCGATCGCGACCTGGAGCGCCGCGTCCAGCCAACGCTCGGGAAAGGCGTAGCGGGCGAGGATTTGCTCCCGGTGCAGGGGTCCGTGCGTCGCGAGCAGGCGCTCGAGCAGAGTCGTGCGGGCGCGAAAAGCGGCGGCCTCCTGCGATGGCGCACCCTCGGCCGCCCGGTCGGTGCGGGCGAAGGCCTGCTCGTACAGGCTGGCCTCCTCGGCGAGGATCCAGCGCCGTGCGGGGCCGCCGGAGGTCGGGATTGCCCGCTCAATGATACGGCCCTCGCGGGCAAGGTCCTCGAGCCACGAGGCGCCGCCCTCCTGTGTACGCGCCAACACCTCCTCGGTGCTCAGGTCACCGAGTTCGTGGAGGATCAGTGCCAGCTCCTCCCGGCTGCGGGCACGGCGTGCCGGGGCGGTGCGCTGGAGTAAAGCTTCCATCTCGGCGATCGCCTCCGGGCGCAGCAGGCTCCCCAGCGAGGCCTCGCCAAGCACGCTCTGCAAGAGCTCCCGGTTGAGGAGCAGCCCGGTCAGGTTTCGCTCCCCCTTGGGGGCGTCCCACTCGTACATATAGACGCTGATGAGCTGGCGGAGGAGGCTGGCGGCAACCGGCGAGGGCGTGGCCCGCTCGACGGCGACAACGCGTATGCGACCCTCACGGATGCCCTTCAGGACCTCGAGGAGATGCTCGAGGTCAAGCACGTCGCGGAGGCAGTCCCGATACGTCTCGACAATGATGGGGAAGGAGTCGAAGTGCCGGGTCACGGCGAGCAGGTCCTTGGCGCGCAGGCGTTGCAGCCAGAAGGGCGTGCGGCGGCCGCGCCTGGCTCGTGGCATGAGCAGGGCACGGGCCGCATTCTGGCGGAACTGGGCGCCGAAGAGGGCCGAGTCCGGGAGCTCGGTCAGAATGCGCTCGCGCGCCTCCTCCGGCGAGAGCTGTGTGACGAGGTCGAGTGGCGGGCTGGCTTCGCTCTCTGGGAAGCGGAGCAGGATGCCGTCGTCCGAGGTCTGGCACTCGGGCGAGGTGTGGAGCCGGTCGTGGAAGGCGCTCCGGAGAGCGAGGGCCCAGGCCGCGTTGACCCGGCCGCCAAAGGGCGAATGGATGACAATCCGTCCGTCGCCGAGGGGATCGCGGAACAGCTCGACGATTATGGTACGGTCCGAGGAGATTGCCCCCATGGCTCTCATCTGCTCGGCGACGTAGCGCAGCACATTCTCGGCCGAGCGCTCGTCGAGCGCGTGCTCCTTCTGCAGCCAGGCGAGCGCGGCGGGGTCCTCCAGGCGCTCGGCGACCAGGCGGCGGAAGCGTCCGACCTCAAGGCCCAGCTCGTAGGGGCGCCAGGGGACGTCGCCGCGCCAGAAAGGCACGGTGGGCATGGCTCCCGGTGCCTGCTCCACGACGACGCGGTCGTCGCCGATGTGCAGGACGCGCCAGGTCTGGCTGCCGAGGGCAAAGGTATCCCCGACGCGACGCTCGAAGACGAACTCTTCGTCCAGCTCGCCCAGGCGGGTCTTGCCGTCCGGCAGACAGGCGGCGAAGGTGCCGCGGTCGGCGATAGTGCCGCCGCTGGCGGTGGCCAGGTAACGGCTCCCGGGCAGTGCCCGCAGGAGGCCGGTGGCCCGGTCCCAATCCAGACGGGCCCGGAGCTCGCGGAACACCTCGCCCGGGTACTTGCCGGCCAACATGGCCAGCACCTCGTCGAAGGCACCCCGCGGGAGGTCCCGGTAGGGGTAGCTCTGGCGGACGAGGTCGTAGAGGTCGGCGGCGCGCCAGCTGTCAACGCTGACCGTGGCGACGATCTGCTGGGCGAGGACGTCGAGGCAGTTCTCGGGCACCCGGGTCTCTTCGACCTCGCCGCGTCGCATGGCCCCGGCAACGGCGGCCGCCTCCATGAGGTCTTCCGGGTGGGTCGGCAGAATGCGGCCGACGGAGGTCTGGCCGACGAGGTGTCCGGAGCGCCCGACTCGCTGGAGGCCGCGGGCGACGCCCTTGGGCGACTGGACCTGTACGACGAGGTCAATCGCGCCGATGTCGATGCCCAGCTCGAGCGAGCTGGTCCCAACGAGGGCAGGCAGCCGGCCAGCCTTGAGGTCGGCCTCCATCTCCAGCCTGGCCGCAGCGGCCATGCTGCCGTGGTGGGCACGGATGCGGGTGCCGAGCAGCTCGCTCAGGTGGGCGGCGAGGCGCTCCGCCTGCCGGCGGCCGTTGGTGAAGACCAGGGTGGTGCGGTGCGCCCGTATCAGGTCGGCTATCTGCTGCTCGATAGTGGGCCAGATAGAGCCGTCAAGCTCGCGAAAGTCGCCGACCACCGTCACAACCTTCAGGTCGAGGGCCTTGTCGTGGCGGGCATCCACGATGGTCACAGGTCGGGGCACGAGCTCCCGGCGCCCCTCCGGTGTAGCCCGCCACTCCTGGCCTCCGAGGAACCGGGCGACCTCTTCGAGCGGCCGCTGTGTGGCAGAGAGGCCGATCCGCTGCACGGGCCCTTCGGCGATGTGGGCGAGCCGCTCGAGGGTTAGCGCGAGGTGCACACCCCGTTTGTTGCCGGCAACGGTGTGGATCTCGTCGACAATCACCGTGCGCAGGGTGCGAAAGACCTCGCGAGCCCGCGGGCCGGTGAGCATGAGGTAGAGGGACTCGGGCGTCGTGATCAGGATATGGGGCGGCTGCCGGAGCATGCGGAGGCGAACGCGGCCGGGCGTGTCGCCGGTGCGGACGGCCACCCGCAGCTCGGGGAGGGGCTGGCCGAGCCGGGCGGCCACCTCGCGCACCCCTTCGAGTGGGGTGCGCAGGTTGCGCTCGATGTCGTTGTTGAGCGCCTTGAGGGGCGAGACGTAGAGCAGCCGCACGCCCGTGGGTGCGCCTCCGGAGGTCACCTCGGCGAAGAGGCCGTCGATGGCCCAGAGGAAGGCTGCGAGGGTCTTCCCCGAGCCGGTTGGAGAGAGGATCAGCGTATGCTGCCCGGCCTGGATAGGCGGCCAGCCTTGCTCCTGAGCAGCCGTCGGCCGACCAAAGGTCTCTTCGAACCAGATCCTTACCGGAGGGGCAAAGCGCTGCAGTGCCGTCATGGCCACCTCGGCAGGTGAGACTTGGCCGGTTGCGTGCGCACTCAACTCGCCTCCCGGCGGGCGGTAGACCATGTGTTCTGTAGGCTACAGCAGATTGGTCAGCGTGTCAAAGAGGAGGCTCACTCTGGGGGCAGGCTCATCTGTGCGACTGCCAGGACCCCCTCCCCCAAGTCGGTTCAGGTGCAGACAGGCTCTGCCCCCTGTGCAGGCGCAGGGACCTTCCATCTTCAGTCCCCCACCCCTAACCCCGCCCCCCCCGCCGCCGGGGCGGGGAAACCAGAAAAATGGGGTGT
>JAIMBM010000220.1 GCA_023511475.1 Anaerolineae bacterium | reverse complement strand
GGCGGCCGCGGCGGCCGCCCGGGGAGGGGACGCCGGGGGTGGGGGCCTTCGCATCAACAGTACAGACAACCCTGCCCCGAAGGTGAACTACACCCAACGAGGACCTGAAAAGGCCAAACCCCACACCACCTCAAGCATCCGCCTGGGGAAGGGGACCGGGGTAGGGGCGTTCCCACTCCAGTGGGCAGAGGCCCGAAGGACACTGTGAACCGCGACAGTTTCTGACGAGGTCCCATGCTATGCTGGGGGCGTCGGTACAGCCAGGTCAGGGAGCAGCTGGGAGGTGTGAGATGTCTGTGACGCGCCGCGACTTTGTTCGCCAGCTTTTCGGCCTGCTGGCCCTGCCTGTGATCGGCAAGGCCGGCGGGGCCCCTGCGCCGCGGCCGCCGTGTCGCTTCCGGCTCGAGCGCTTTTGCATCGCAGGCTTTCGATACTACGAGGGGCCAGGGCTCGTGACCAGGCTGCGCTCCGGCGATCCCCTCACGCTGCGTGCTGAGCCCGATAACCCCCACGACCCGCGCGCGGTCGCGGTCTACTTCGGCAGGCACAAGCTCGGCTACGTCCCGAGGCGCAAGAATGCGGTGCTGAGCCGGCTGCTGGCACAGGGAGCCGCGGTTGGCGGCCGCGTGCTCGCCGCCCGGCCAGAGGCGGAGCCATGGGAGATGGTCGAGGCGGAGGCGACCCTGGAGACGGCCCCGGCGCTGGTCAGCGCCCCTGCAGGCCCAGGGAAGCCTGCCGCGTGACGGTCCCGGCCGGGGGAGCCGTCGGGGGCATACCGGCCAGCTCCCCAATGCGAATTGGGGACATCTCGCCGAATGGCCCCATGAAGCGCCGAGTGCCTGACGACAACCACCAGATGAATTCGGGGCTCCAGGGCTTTCTGGCTGCCCAAGGGCAGCCAGAAAGCCAACCGTCGACCTCCGCCCGGGAGCAGGAGGCTCCCTGCGCGAAGGCAGACGGTTTGCTCCGCGAGAGCTGCCCCGCCAATCATCAGCACCACAACCCCGCATACACCTCCAGCGTGGCCCGCGCCGCGGCCTCCCAGGTGAAGCGCCGGGCGCGGGCGAGGCCCTCCGCCCGCAGCCGCGCCCTGAGCGCCGAATCGTCCAGCACCCGCTCTATGGCGGCGGCGAGGGCCCACACATCCCCCGGTGAAACCAGCAGCGCTGCCTCCCCCGCTACCTCCGGCAAGCTCGAGGCCGCAGAGCAGACCACGGGGACGCCGCAGGCCATCGCCTCGAGCACTGGAAGCCCAAACCCCTCGTAGAGCGACGGGAAGACAAAGACCTCCGCCGCGCCATACAGGCCCGGAAGGTCGGCATCTGGCACGTAGCCCGGCGTGAGGACCTCCCCTCCCAGACCCAGCTCCTTCAGCGTCTCCCAGAAGCCTCGACAGCGCCAGCCCTCTCTCCCCACGATCGCCAGCCGGTGCTCACAGCCCCGCTGTCGCAGGGTACTGTAGGCCCGCAGCAGCGTCGGGAGGTTCTTGCGCGGCTCGATGGTCCCGACGTAGAGGATCAGCCGCTCCGGCAGGCCATACCGGCGGCGGACGGCGGCGACCTCGCCCGGGTCTGCCGGGTGGAACTGCGGCCCGACCCCAGGATAGATGACGCGCACGCGCGCCTCTTCGAGCCCATACAGACGCACGGCGTCCCGCCGGGTGCACTCGGAGACGGCAACGACCGCACCCGTCGCCCGGAGGAAGCGCGGCATCATCAGGGTCAGGTACCAGCGGTTCGCGAGCGAGTGCGCCTGAGGGTATAGGAGAAATGTCAGGTCGTGGAGCGTGAAGACGGTCCGCACCCCCGTCACCCGGGGGAGGACGTGGTCGGTTGCATGGAATAGATCGACTCCTGCAAAAAGCCGGTCCTGCCGCATCCGCAGGAGATGGGCCAGCAGCACGCTCAGACGCCAGGGTCTGTCGCCGAGCGCCGTCGTCAGCCGGGGGAGGCTATCCAGGGGAGGCTCAAGGCGTGGGGCAGCGTCCCTCGTCCCCCGCGCCCGATTGTAGAAGATGGTGCACTCCAACCGCTCGTCGAGCGCCACGAGGGCGGCGACGAGCTCCTGCACATACCTCCCGATGCCAGCACGCCCGTACACGGCGGGCGAGGCGTCCAGGCAGACCCGCATCCCCGCCTCCTTACCTCACCTGCTCGTAGACGGCCAGGGTGCGCCGGGCCGTCTCCTCCCACGTGAACCGATGCGCCCTCTCGAGCCCGCGCTCGCGCAGGCCTTGACGCAGAGCGCTATCCTGCAGCACCCCGCGCAGGCCAGCGGCGAGAGCCTCAACATCCCCAGGCGGGACAAGCACGGCCGCATCCCCGGCGACCTCTGGGAGGCTCGCAGCCTGCGAGCAGACCACAGGCGTCCCGCAGGCCATCGCCTCCAGCACTGGCAGGCCAAAGCCTTCATAGCGCGAGGGGGAGGCAAACAGGTCCGCCAGGCTGTAGAGGGCGGCCTGATCCCCGGCAGCGACATATCCCGGGAAGTGCACCCGCCGCTCCAGGCCGAGGGCTCGGACCTGACGGAAGAGTGGCTCTGTATACCACCCCCTCTTCCCGGCGATGACCAGATGATGGGGAAGGTCCCCCGCCAGCCTCGCGAACGCCGCGATCAGAGTATCGAGGCCCTTGCGGGGCTCGAGCGTCCCCAGGTAGAGGATCACGCGTTCGGGGAGCCCGTAGCGCTCCCGCACCGCGGCGAGCGCTACGGGGTCCGTCACAGGGCGGAAGGTCTCATCCACCCCCAGGTAGACGACCTCGATGCGCTCCGGCCGCACGCCGAGCAGCCGGATCAGGTCGGCCCGCGTGTGGTAAGAGTCGGCGATGATGCGCGTCGCCCAGCGGACCGAATGCGGCAGCCAGCGGGCCCAGTAGAGCCGCGCGATCGGCGGCAGGCTCTGCGGGAAGAGCATCCCGACCAGGTCGTGTACCGTCAGGACCACGGGGCAGGGCCGGAAGCACGGGGCGTCAAAGCCGGTAACGTGCAGCACGTCGGTGCCGGCAGCCTTTGCCCGGCGCGGCAACTCCCACTGCTGCCAGCGCAGGCGTCGGTCAGTGCGCATGACGACCTCACGGCCCCAGCTCAGCCCCATAAACTCGTGTTCGGGCGCAACGCGCCGCAGCGCGGCCAGCAGTTGCCCGGCGTACTGCCCGATTCCCGTCGGCTGGCCGAGGGTCGATTGCACATCCAGCGCGACACGCATCACCACAACCTGCCCTCGCTCGACAGTCAGCTTGCGACGCGCAGACCCGCCCGGACTGCCTGCTTCATTGGCTACCGCATCACGCCCCTGGCGCTCCCGCACAGGTGCCACGGGCTACTCCAGCAGCGTGAGCAGCCTGCGCTCCGCCTCCTGCACATTCTTTCGCGAATCATAGTGGGTCGCCGCATGGGCGCGCCCGGCCTCGCCCATCCCCCTACGGGCCTCCGCGTCCCTCAGGAGATGCAGGATCGCCGCCGCCAGCGCCTCCGGATCGCGCTCGGGCACCAGGATTCCGGCAGTCTCCAGGACGTACTCCGGGATCGCCCCGCTGCGGGTCGAGACGACGGGCACCCCACAGCCCATCGCCTGCAGGTTGGTCATCCCCACATACTCCTCCCACTTGCGCGTCGTGCGCGACGGGGAGACGAGCACCGTGGCGGCGCGGAGGCAGGGTGGCAGATCGCGGTTCTTCACGGGCCCAAGGAGGAGGACGGAGTCCTGCCAGCCATGCTCCTTGATCCAGCGCTCGATAGCTGGGCGCTCCGGCCCACCTCCGATGAGCACGAGCCGCGCGCTGGGAACCTCCGCGCGCACCAGGCTGTAGGCCTCGAGGAGGTCCGGAATGCCCTTCTCGGCGTGCAGCCTCCCCACATAGAGGAGGACGGGGCCTGCGCCCCAATCCGGCTCGCGCCCATCGGGCACGGGGGTGAACTCGTCGGGGTCGATGCCCCACGTCCCGTACATGTGGCGGACGAGCTTGTGCTCAGGCACGCCCAGCCAGCGGAGGTTCCGTCGCGCCCCCTCATTGAGGTAGAAGAACAGGCGCGTCGAGCGCAGGAGCGGCTGCAAGATGACCCTCAGCAGCGCGGCGACGGCCCTGCCATACTTCTCGGGCAGGGGACGACTGATATGGGCTCCACCTACGATAGGGACCCGCCACAGCCAGCCGTAGAGGCAGATCGCCGCCTGATACGGCACCTGCGAGAGTGCGTAGGGCTCGAGGCCCTGGATGATGTCCGGGCGCGTCCGCCAGAGCAGGCGGAATAGCTCCCAGGGCCGGCGGTAGCGGACGAGGGATTCGTCCAGATCGGCGGCGGACAGGTCCCCGTAAGGCGCCTGCCGATAAAAGTGCCGGACCGTCAGGCGCGAGAAGTGGCGCATCGGCGCCACAAGGTCGCGCCGGATGTCGGTGCTGACTATGGCGAGGAGAGGAGCTTGTTTTTCTGTGCTCATCCCTTACGCCGCCTTCTGCATGCGAGGATGATCTTCAGGCCCAGCGCCGCTACGGCTCCGTAGTGCTTGCGGTAGAAGAGGACAAGGCTCTCCTCCCGCTGCCGGGCGAGCTGTCCCGCCAGCTGTGGCGTCCGCTCGCTGCTCGCCCGCTGCCAATGGTAGACCGTGGCGTGCGGCAGGTAGTGCACCTCCCAGCCAGCCTTGCGCATGCGGTAGCACCAGTCCAGGTCCTCCGCATACATCCAGAACCGCTCGTCCAGCCCGCCGACGGTCTCGATAACGTCCCGCCGCACAAGGAGGGCGGCGCCGACCAGCCAGTCTACGGCGAGGGGCTGCGTGAGGTCCCAGCGGGCCATCCGCCCGCGCCGGGTGACGGTGTTCTGCGGCCAGAGGCAGTCTACGATCCTCTCCCAGGCCATCTCCCAGGGGCGCAGAGGAAAGAGATCGCAGGACCGCTGGACGGTGCCATCCGGGCGGAGCAGCCTTGGCCCGACGGCACCGACCCGGGGATGCCCCTCCATGTAGGCGAGCAGGCTGTCCAGCGCCCCCTCGGTCACCTCCGTATCGCTGTTCAGCAGGAGCACATATCGGCCGCTGGCGCGCGACAGGCCCTGATTGTTGGCCCGGGCATAGCCCGCGTTTGTCGGGTTGGCGATCAGGATGGCCTCCGCGAAGCGCTGCATCACCATCCCGACGCTACCGTCGCTCGAGCCGTTGTCCACCACGATGACTTCGGACTCGAGGTCCGCCGCGTTCCGCCGAATGGAGTGCAGGCAGGCTTTCAGAAGGCCGGCCGTGTTCCAGCTCACGACTATGATCGACAGGTCGGGCGAGGGTGACACGTTGCTCAGAACCCTTCGGTAAGTTTTCGGGACACCTGCTGCCCCTATTAGGCGGGAGCCAGCAGCCGCCAGACCTGCCCGGCAGCGGCCACGAGGCGCTGCCGCTGGAGCGCCAACATGACCAGGAAGAACACGCCGGCAGCCAGGGTGCCCCGGCACACGACCCGGGCAAAGAGCGGCAGCGCGTCCAGCTGCGCCACGCGCGTGACGAGGGTGCAGGTCCCAAGCGATGCCAGCGCCGCTGCTGCTGGCACAGCCAGGGTCCTCACGAGCGACAGCGATACCGTCTCCCTCATGTACCGGTGGGCGAAGGCCAGTCCGACGGCGAAGGAGATGCCGACCCCCACACAGGTTCCGACGGTGCCCCAGGCGAGCTCGCTGATGTGGACGAGGCCGTCGGCGCCGCCGACGTCGACGAAGGCCCCGAAGTCGGTGAGGCTGGTGACGCGGCCGCGCCGGACCTCGCCCTCGCGTAGCTCCTGGATGAGCTGCTCCTTGCGATGCGCCCGCTGCTCCTGGA
>JAIMBM010000022.1 GCA_023511475.1 Anaerolineae bacterium | reverse complement strand
CCTCGGGCGTTTCCTCAGGCGCGCCGGGTGCCTCCCCGGCAGGCGCTTCGGGGGCCTCCGACGGGATCGGCTCCAGGCGCAGCGCGTAGGGCCCGATGGTGAACACATCCCCGTACGAGAGCCGGTGCGGCTCGCTCGGGGCAAGCCGCTGTGCGCCGACAAAGGTCCCGTTGGAGCTGTTCAGGTCGATCAGCACGATCTCTGGGCCCTGAAAGAGGAGCCGCGCATGGTGGCGGGAAACCATCGGGTGCGCGAGTGACAGGTCATTGGTCTCGATCCGCCCGATGTTGTAGGGAGATTGAGTGACGGGCACGACCTGCTCGCTCCCATCGGGGTTGGTGATGTGCAGCAAGGCGAGGCCCTCGACCGGCTCCATGTCAGCTCTCCTCGCGCAGGCGGACGTCCACACGGTGCTCGGCCGACGCAACGAGGCCGTGGGCGGGCACCTCGAGGCGGCCGCTGATCTCGGTGCGGCTCCCGGATGGCGAAACCTGGTAGACATGCAGGGTCTCGATGTACTCGATACCGCGCACGGACTGCAGACAGGCATAGATGTCGGATGGGTACAGGTCGCGGCCAAAGGGCCAGCCGGTGCCGGCGTGCCCTCCGACGATCGGGTTCAGGAAGCGGTAAAGCCGCACCTCGGCGTCGGCGCGTACCCGCTCGGGGTCGGCGTCCGGAGCGGCGACCGCCGAGAGCTCGACCGCTATCCAGTGGTACTGGGGCTCGCGGATGTCGAGGCGCACCGAGAGAAGGCGGTACTCGTCCACGTAGCGCTGAACGGACTGTCGCAGGTCGTCCGTCAGAGCCAACTGCTCCCGGGTGATGAGGCCTTCGGGCTGGTTCACCTTGGGCACGAGCAGGAGGTAGACGCGCCCTGCCAGGGAGGGGTCGCGGTCCCCGACAGGCTGGATACAGCGGGCACGCTGAACCCGGGAGTCGGCAAGCAGGGCGAGCGCCTCATAGTCTGACGCGGTCACCGCCCTGCCTCGCGAGCGCAGGAGCTGGGGGGCACGCATCTCGGCCATCTCGACCGTCTCCGGGTCGATGCCGCCGGTCGCATCGGTGTGATTGGTCACCCGGTCCACGTAGGGAATCGAGGTCTTGAGGGCGGTGAGCGTGCCCGCCTGGACATTCCCGGCGACTCCTCCGCCATAGCGATAGGAGGAGAAGCGGATCTGAGCCCCCCGCGGCGGGATGGCCCCGTAGGACCTAGCCGACCCGTCGGGCTGGCGCAGGGCCGGGCCGAAGCGGATCTCGCCGGTAGCGCTGTCGCAGGTAAAGTGCTTGTCGAAGGGACCGGAGTCGGCGAGGTCGGGCACCTCGGCCCACGGCTCCCAGGTGTCCTGGCCCGGAGCACGGACCTCTACCGTCTCGCCGCGGCGGCGACGCAGGAGGGGGTAGTGCTCCAGGTTGAAGCGCTGACCCGGCGATCCGTCGGAGCGACCGAGGACCTCGCCGCGCACGACCGAGGCATGGGTCGCCCACACGGAGCCGCCCCAGCTGCGGACGACGACGTTCTGCACTCGCGGCGACTGGTCGTAGAAGGTGCCCGCGACTGTCGGCTCGACCAGCCGGCAGCGGACCCAGTAGGCGCGCTGACCGGCAATCTCGCGCAACGCGAGCCTGGGCAGGCGCAGGAAGATAATTCCGGCCTGGTTCATGCCGCCCGTGCCGTCCGTCTCGACGATGGCAGGCAGCCAACGCCGGTCCCCTTCGCCACCATGCCAGCCCTCCCATTGCCAGGGCGGATTGCCGGGGTCGATGCCGAGACCCGTGGCCGTCGGGCAGGTGACCTCGATGCCGATCACGTGGTGACTGAGGTCGTTGGCAAAGCCAAAGTAGATGGCATTGCCCGGGCGAGGGCGGGCGCCGAAAGCTTCGAGCTCGAAACCCGAGACGCCGAGGTGCTGGAGATTGTGGGTGCGAAGCTGCTCGCCCCCCGCCCCGTCCGACCCCTCGCGCGTGGCGATGGCGCAAAGCTCCGGTGGGCGAATCACCAGCTCCTCGTCGGTGCTAAAGGTCACGGCAACCCGTGTCTCGGTGCGGACCGTGGCCACCTCCGTCCCCTCGGGTATGGTGATGGCCTGTGCCTGCGGCGCCGAGAGGTAGAAGGTCAGCTCGGTGCGGGCCGGCTCCGGCTCGCGCAGCTTGAGTCCGAGGAGCTCCATCAGCTTGATATAGTGCTTCTCGGGGACCTGGTTGAGCCGATAGAGGATCATCTCGGTCATCCACGCCAAGAGCTCGACCAGCGTGATGCCCGGGTCGGAGACGTTGTGGTCCGTCCAGGCCGGGCAGGAGGCCGCGATGCGCTTCTTCGCCTCGTCGACGATGTCCTGGAAGGTGCGGTCATCGAGATTGCGGGTTGGCAGCCCCATGGGCAGACCTCCTACTGGCCGGGAGCCCTTTCCCCTTCGGGTATCAGATAGAAGGGGTAGACCAGGCTTCGGTTGCTGTGTGTCGCGAGGACGCGGTACTCAACGGAGATGAGCAGCCGGCTGCGGTCGTTCGGGTCGGGCTCCGCATCGACGCGCTGCACCTCAATGCGCGGCTCCCAGCGACCGAGCGCCTCGGCGACGTAGCGGGCGGCGATGCCCGCGGTCGTGGCGTTGCACGGTGCAAAGACCAGCTCGTGGATGCGGCAACCAAACTCTGGGCGCATGACGCGCTGCCCCGGCGCCGTGCCAAGGATGATCTGGATGGCCTGCTCGATCTCGGTCTCGTCGGAAGTGAGCGCGACGGTGCCCCGCTTGTCGAGCATGGGCGGGAAGTGCCAGCCCCGTCCGATGATCGGGTTCAGCACTGCTTCCTCCTCCGTCAGTTGATCATCACCATGTTGCCTTTGACGGTCAGCATGCCGCCGCCGTTGACCTCGCCGGTGGCGTTGGCCTGCAGTGAGAACATCTGGCCCTTGAGCTCAAGGTTGCCCGTCGCCTCGAGGCTCAGGTTGGCGCCGCTCTTGATCGTCAGATTGCCGTTCGACTCGATCGATATCGCACTCGATGCGTCATCCATGCTCAGGATCACGCCGCCAGAGGTCTCGAGCGTAACCTTCTTCTTCTCATCGGCCAGGGTAAGGCGGTGCCCCCCGGCGGTCTCGACGACGATCCCGGCGTCGCTGCCGTCGGTAAGGATCAGCCTGTGCCCGGCACGTGTCTTGAGGATGCGCCGGTGGACCTCGCCGTTGGCGAGGGCGTCGCTGTTGGGGAGCGGCGGCTTGTCCTGCCCGTTCCAGAGGCCGCCGATGACGTAGGGACGGTTGACGTCTCCCTGCTCAAAGAGGACGAGCACCTCGTCGTTGATCTCCGGCAGCCAGTAGATGCCGCGCTCGGGCCCCGCACCAATGCTGGCGACGCGGGCCCAGGCGCTCTCGACGCTATCGGGCAGCCAGGGGAAGCGCACCTTGACCCGTCCCCAGCCCTTGGGGTCGTTGTTGCTGGTCACAATCCCGATGGCCGGGCCGTAGGCCCCCGGTCCGTTTCGGCGGTCCCCCTCCAGCAACGCGGCGAGGGTGGCCGGTCGGCGCCCATGGATGCTGAAGCGGGTCAGGTATCCGCCATCCTTGCGGTAGATATGGGTGACCTCGGTCACGGTGTAGGTGCCGCTCAGGCGCCGACCGAGGGCCTGGAGCTCGACGGCACGGCCGGCCCGCAGCTGCGGCTCGCCGTAGCAGACGCCGTCCGCCTCGATGTAGGCGCCGGTAATCTCATCGAGTATCGCCTGAGCGACGGTGTCGGCCTCGGCCTGGCTGCTCACGGCCACATCGACCACGACGCGGCGGGCCGAGGAAAAGGCCGAGGAGGCAATCTCCTGGCCGCTCTGACGCTCGCCGATCTGTGGTGCGGCCTGCCCTCGCTGCGCGTGGCCGGTGATGGCCTGGCGCGTCTTTGGATCCCAGCCCTTGACGACTACCTCGTCGACCTGTTCGACGAGGCTGAGCCGCGGTCGGAAGGATCGCAACTGGTTTCCCCACTCGAGCCGCAAGGCAGCAGACCCCCTCGGCGGGCGACGGAAGTAGAGCGTGCGGTCCTCGACGAAGAGCTCGTAGCCGATCCGCCGCGCCCGCTCGCTGAGGAACTCCATGTGGGTCTGGTTGTGCTGCAGGACGTAGGCGTGCACCTCGCTGGTCGGGTCAACCTGAGCGCGGAGCCCGGCCTCGTTGGCGATGCGGGTGGCGAGGTCGCTATCGGTGACGTCAAGATATGCCTGGCTGTGGGTGCCCCGATGGAGCCGGTGGGAGCGGTCGTAGGCGCGCACGAGGAGCGTGGCCTGAGTGCCCTCGCCAAAGTCGGGCTCGAGGCTGGTGATCTCGCCCCTGAAGAGGACCTGGCTGGTGCCGCCTCCTTCGGGCTGCGCCGACACCTCGATCTCCTTGCCTAGCTCAAAGGGACCCTCGTCGATCCAGCGCAGCCGCTCATCGTGCAGGTGAATCGTGACGGCGTCCGGCAGGTGGAGGCTGGAGTCCACGGTGACCTCGATGAGATCGTCCATCACCTCGGACGGCACGTCATTGCCATCGACCTTGATGAAGAAGTGGTCCATCAACCTGGGCTCAGCAGGCATCCCTCGTTTCCTCTCTCAGTCGAGCGGCGGGATGATCAGGAGCTGCCCCTCGCGCAGCCGCAAGGGGTTGACGATGCCGTTGGCCTGGGCTATGGCGCGCCAGCGGGTGGCGTCCTCATAGACCTTGTAGGCAATGAGGTCGAGGCGCTCGCCCGCGCGTACGATGTGGGTGCGCATGGGCGGCCCGCCGCCCGAGGTCGGGTTCTGGCCGTGGTGCGCCTGCTTGTCCACGACCTGCTGGAAGGTGACGTCTACGGTAGTGCGCACGGGGGTGCCGTCGTCGAGGAACAGGGTAAACTTTTGCGATATGTCGGTGATGACCGCCTCAAACTCGAACTTGCCCCAGCGGAAGGCCACGTGAGGTGGCTCGCCCTTCTGGTTCTTCTGGTTGGTCTTCTCCGTCGATATCTGCATCATCTTCCACAGGCCGCGGGTGTGCTCGCGCACGTCGGTCTTTTCAGCGTAGGTATCGAAGAAGAGCTGCAGCTTGAGCGTCTCGGCGCCGGCCTGCGAGAACTTGAGCTTGGGCACATTCTTGCCCTTGGCGGGGCCCGCCTCCCAGTTGTTGCGCTTGGTCAGCGTGTACTCGCTGGGGTTGAACATGCAGTAGACCTCTTCGCCGGTGACGAGGTCCTGAATGACGGCGGGTACAAGCCCTCCTCTGGTGCTCGAGTTGGCTCCCGGTTGGGGCATGGCTCACCTCTCTTGCTCATGCGCTGCGGCCGCAGGCACGCTCACGCTCCACGTGCAGGCGACGGCGCAGAATCTCATAGACCTGACGGGCCAACGTTTCGAGGTCGGGCGCGAGCGCAGTGCCTGCCTCCGGAGGCCTGGGCTGAGGTGCTGCGACCTCCCCGGCGCGAGGCGGCGGGGCTTCGCCGCCCTCCTCGGCGGCCTGACGCTGCACGGCGGGCCGCACGCCGGCAGGCGCCGACCCCGTCGCCGCGGCCTGGACGGGGCCGGGCGCCGCTATCACAGCGCCGCGCCGAGGCGCCGTCGGGCCTGCGAGGGGCAGCCCGGCGGTGGCAGCGGGCCGGGCGAGGGGCAGCTCGTCCGGTGGCGCGGCGGCAGGAACCTGCGGCGGGCCGGCCGGTGCGCCGGCAGGAACAGAGCGGGTGAGACCCTGCGCCGCCAGGGGCAGCGGCCCGGCAGGTGGACCGGACGGATGGCGCAACTCTGGCGGCCCCATCGGAGTCGGTGGCTCGGGCCATGGGGCAGCCGGTGTGGACGGAACTGTCTGCGGCAGCGGCGATGGCTCCCCAAGGGCGCCCGAAGCGATCCGACGCACGGCACCTGGTGCGGAGCGTGGCGTCACCGGCCTCAGGAGCGGCAGGGCGGCCCTCAAGCTCGCAGGCTGCGCTGCAGTGCGCTCTGGCCTCGTCGGTGGGCCACTCACGCGGGCCTCCGGAGGTGCTGCCGGAGGCGTGCCGCCTGAAGGCGCGAGACGAGTGGCCGACGCTCCCTCCTGCGGCCGGGAGGTGAAAGAAGCCTCGCCCGTCCCGGCGACGTCGCGCGGCTGGGCAGCTGGCCGATACTCCGGAGCAGGAGCGGGTCCTGCCGGCTCACCCGATCCCACGAGCTCGCGCCGCCTGATCGGTGCCGTAGACGGGGTGCCTGGCTCCGGTGTGGCAATCGAGCTTTGTGAAAGCGGCGCGGTCTCTGCGGTGCTGGCGCGCAACTGCCTGGCTACGGGTGGAAGTTCCGATGGTGCTGCGAGGGGCCTGCCTGGCGGAGGTGGCGCCGCTTTCCGTGTGCCCCCGAGCGCGACAGATGGGTGGGCGCGCCCGAGGGGCGTGCGCGAGAGCGTTGGCGCACGGGGAGCCGCGAGCGGCAATCGTGCGGGCCTCTGCGGCCCGAGCGGGGGCGTGGCCTGCGGTGATGGCCGCCGAGGGGGAGCCGGCGGCCTTGCCGGAGGTACCATCTCTGGCGCCCGCGGTGCGGCACGGGCATCGGCCTCTCGGACAGCGGGCGGTTCAGGCGCCGCGCGTGAAGGCGCTGCAGTGGCCTCGGCAGGTCGCGCGTTGGGCTCGATGGACTGGGCCGGCGGCTGCTCCGAAGGGGCGCGGGGCGACTCCGCGGGCGGCGCTGCCGGCGGTGGCATCTGCTCCGGCGGGGCGCCGATGCGCTGTATTCCCTTCTCGACAATCGTCGCGCCCCGCCCGGCCTCTGCCGGCCTGCGCGGCGCGGCGGGGCGAGCGGGCGCTGCCGGGCTTGCGCGCCGGGGAGGCGGCGGAGCGGGGCTCGTCGCCGGGAGAGTGGGCGGCGGGCCCGGCACTTCGGACACCGGCATCACCGGCGCGCCCGCCTGCCAGGAGTCCGGCACCGCGGGGAGCCCCGGCTGGAAGGCTGCCCACACTGTATCCCGGGCGAAGTAGCCGGGCTCGGGCGCGCGGAGTGCCGTCGGACGCGGGCGGGGCACAAGCCACCGGACCGGCACGAGCCTGCGCAGCGTGGCCGGGCGCCAGTGCGGGCGGTCCGTCGCCCTGAGCAGGCGCGGCCGCAACAGGCGGCGGTTTATCCTTGCCGCAAGGCTGCCTTTCGGCACTGTGACGATCCTCTCCGCCAACGCGTCTCTCCCCTGGCTATTCCACCTGCACCTCGGCGAAGGCCAACTCAAGGCTCTCGATGGCGATGGTGCTGTCGGACAGCCTGAAGGTCGGCCCACTCCACTTGACAGGGTAGGCATTGACAAAGCTCATGCGCAGGACCGGGTTGAGCTCCTGATCCAGCATGGTCAGGGTCACGTTGCACGTGGCCTTTTTCACGTCTCCGCTGGCGACCTGGCCGTACCACTTGAGCAGCTCCGACGATTTGGTCAGCCCGCGCTTCAGCGTCAGCCGTCCGGCCTTGACCGGTCCGGGCAAGAGGTGCACCCCCGTGTTGTAGCCTCCCTCCTTCTGCTCGGTCACCTCGACCTCGAGGCTCGGTAGAGTGCACTCGCTAAAGACGGCCTGCCCGTTGCCGATGTCGACGAGAAAGCGGAAGACGGCATGGGCCTCCACTTTGGGCCCCTCCCCTTGCGACCCGGCGTCCTGCCCGGGGGCAGGTGTGGCCCGGCTCTCTGGTATCTCGAGCATGGGTCCTCCGGCGCCGTTGCGACAGGCGCTCGTTCGTATGCTGCTGTGACAATCTGCCTCGGTCAGCGCACGCCGCGCTCCCGCTCAAGCCGAAGGGTGTCGAGCAGGAGCCGGTAGACGCGGTCGGCGACCTCTTCAGCAGAGGGGGTACGCATCTCCCGCTCGACCGTCTGTGCCGCCGCGAGGGCGGGCGGAGGGGTGGCACTTTCGCTCCCCTCAGCGGAAGGTCCCTGCTCGCCCTCGGCGGCCATCTGCACGAGAGGAAGGGGTCGGTCGTCGACGCGGTACGTTGCCACGCCCCGGCCGGTCGGGCGAGCCCGCCGGGTGCGCTCCCACGCCAGCTCCAGAGCGAGGCGGCCGGCACGTCCGATCGGGGCTCTCACGACCGACCCTCCGCCATGCTGTTCAGGCGGCGGTTGATGGCCGCCACCTCGTCAACCCAGCGCTGGCGCTCGCGGTGCTCCATGCACAGGATATCCTCATACGACCAGTGCAGATGGTAGGCGACGTACGCCACTTCCTCGTACAGACGGTCGGGCGGGTAGACAATCACCCCCCCGGCGGCTCAGGCTCCCACTCGAAGGTCTGCTGGCAGTGCGGGCAGGTGACCTGGTAAGCCGCCGAGCCGGTCTCGTTGATCCGTCGGTAAAAGTCCTGCAGGTAGGCCAGGTCCGCCGAGAAGAGGTGCTCGATGACCCCCGTGTTGATCTGGCGCAGCGTCCCAAGGCGGGTGATCACGCGGGCAAGCAAGAGGATCGTGAGATAGGCCTCGTTGGCCCGCACGCGGGGGTCGCGCATGGGCGCGATCTCGTCCATGGCGGTCGCGAGGCGCATCACGCCCTCGCGGTGGATATTGCCCTCTTCGTCGACATAACCCATCGGCAGGGTGAATGGAAACTCGGTCTGGAGCACGGTCGTTCCTTTCTGGCGCGGCCAGAAGCCCGGGTACAGGCTCACCCTGCCCGCCAAGGCTCGTTGCCTTCGCGGGCAGGGCCTTTCCGCTGGAGGGGCCCTCCGCGGCGGCGAGACTCGTCGCTACCGCTGCTGCCTCCGCTAGGGCCGCACACGCCACAGGCCCTCGTGAGCGATGGTCAGCTCCTCGATGCCGATCTCGTTCGAGTCGGACTTCATCGAGGGGCCTGTGACCTTGACCGGCCAGCCACGCTCAAAGTTCCAGCGGGCCACGGGGTTCAGGTGCTGGTCCATCATGACGATGGAGCCGTTCGCGCGGGCCTCATCCACCTTGCCATCCTCGACCAGCTTGCGCCACTCCCAGATATCCATGTTGTCGGTAATGCCGCGCTTCAGGACGATGTTCTCCCACTTGAGCCGGCCGGGGATCTTCATGATCATTTCCTTGCCGCTCTTGTCGACGACCTTGTGCTCGATGACCTCGTGCTCCGATCCGAGCCCCGAGCACTCGGTAAAGTACCCCGTCACTTTGCCCTGGATCTCGACGGCGTACTGAAACTGGACAAGGGGGTCTTTGCGCTGCTGTGCCATGGTTCTGCTCCTTCAGGTCATCACATCGCGCCCGACGGCTGCGACCCTCACGCCTCGGCGTTGGGCCCGGCCCACTGGCTGATGCGGACGACGACGAACTCGGCGGGCTTGACCGGCGCGAGGCCGATCTCGATGATGAGTTGCCCGAGGTCGCGCACCTCCGGCGGGTTCAGCTCGGCATCGCATTTGACGAAGAACGCCTCCTCAGGGGTAGCGCCAAAGAGGGCACCACTCCGCCAGACCATGCGCAGGAAGGCGGAGATATCGCGCCGGACGCGCGCCCACAGGTCCTGATCGTTGGGCTCGAAGACGACCCACTGCGTGCCGCGCTCGATGGAGGCCTCGATAAAGTTGAAGAGCCGCCGCACGTTGATGTAGCGCCAGGCGGGGTCGCTGGAGAGGGTGCGCGCGCCCCAAACGCGGATGCCGCGCCCGGGGAAAGCGCGGATGCAGTTGACCCCCATGGGGTTGAGCATATCCTGCTCGCCCTTGGTCACGTTGAGCTCGAGGCCGATGGCGCCGGCGACTATCTCGTTGGCCGGTGCCTTGTGCACGCCACGCTCGCCATCGACGCGGGCATAGATGCCGGCGACATGGCCGCATGGCGGCACGAGCATGGTCGAGCCATCGCCGGAGGGGTTGGGCAGGGCGATCCACGGGTAGTAGAGGGCGGCGTACTTGGAGTCGTAGCCGGCCTGGTTCTGGCGCCAGTCGGCGATCTCCTGCGGGCCCATGCCGGGGGGCGCGTCGAGGATGGCAAAGCGGTATTTCATGCGCTCGCAGTGGTTGATCAGCGCCGTCTGCACGGCCTTGACGCCGTTCAGGTCAATGGCGCCGGCCAGGTACGCGCTCATGAGGTCGGGAACGCACACCATGGTGATATCCTCGAGGGCCTCGAGGCCGCCAAGCCCTTCGCGCTTGGGGGCGCTGCCTTCGAACTGGGGCGGCGCGATGGCCAGGGCTTTGGTCTCGCCGCCGGCCAGAGCGTAGGTGCCCTCGGCCGGACGAGTGCCGACGATCTTGCCGGCCTTGCGCACAACCTCGACCTCGATGAGCTTGGACGCGGTGTTGACCGTCGCCTCGACGTTGCCGAGGGTCAGGCCGTCAAAGCGCTCGGCCTGGGCCGTGCCGCGTTTGACCACCAGGGTAAAGGTGTCGCCCTCGCCCTTGGGCGCCTCGGCGCCTTCGGCCGGCGCCGGCGCCTCGTGGCGGACGACGACGCTCAGCTCGTTTCCGGCCGGGCCGGCGGCGCGGGCCCGGATGGCGAGGCTATCTCCCTTCCCCTCGACGGCACTCGGCAGGGCGGCCTGGGCGCGGGTGCCATCGCCGGCGGCAAGGGCCTTGACGCTGACGACATAGCAGCGGCCCCCACCGTTGGCAAAGTAGCCATACACCGCGTAGGGCAGGAAGGCGCCCTCGACAAACCCGCCAAACCTGGCCGTGAACTGGCCCCAGTTGGTGACCAGGGTTGGCTTGTTCAGCAGGGATACGGTTGATCCATCCCGGCCGGGCTCCTCGGCGCGCTCGGTGAACCCGACAAAGGCGGCGACCGCGGTGCCGACGCCCTCAATGGGCTTGGTGCCGCGCTCGACCTCCTCTACATACACTCCCGGTGAGAGATAGGTTGTTGCCATTGCTTGCCCTCCTGTGGCCAAAGCTGAAGCAACGAGGTTACAGGCCGCCTCGTGCGGGTTTTCTGCCAGCTATCGATCCATGGGCGCTCACCCCCTCTCGCGGCATCCCTTGGCTCTACACCTCGATATCATAGCTGGTCGATGGCACCGTGATGCGCTGCTGCCTGGGCTTGCGCCCTTCGACAAAGAGCTCCAGGGTGTAGGCGCCGGCCTCGAGGTTGCCGATGGTGAACCGTCCGTCGGGCTGCACCGGGACGCGCAGCCCGCGCTCGACGAGGGTCAGGCTCATGCCCTCGAACGGGCCCGCCCCCTGCACCCTGCCCCCGACCGCCCAGAGCGCCTGGGCCTTCGCGGGCTCGGCCAGGCTCTCTCTGAGAGGAAGCCCGACCGCCTGCCCGAAGCGCAGCTCGCGGGTGCGCACCAGTGGCCCGACAAGCTCCTGATACGGATTGAGGGCAAGGGTGACCACACAGGAGATGGCCGGCCGCAGCTCGTTGTCGAGCACGTTCCAGAGATCGGCCGGATTGCGCAGGAACTCGGGATCGGCCACGCGGATCGGAATCGGCACCGGCTGGTCGCGAAGGCTCTCGGACAGCAGGTCGTCCGGCAGGATAGCATTGCGGAAGAGGGCCATGAGGGTGCGTGTCAGCAGGCGGTGCTCGTCCTCCGGCTCGGCCGCCCAGGCGGTGATCATGTAGTGCAGGTCCATGCGCACCGGAGTACGGCGTCGGGTCACGGTCCCGTCGCCATTGCGCCGGATCTCCCACTCGGGCTGCCGCAGCGTGGTGTTCTCCCGAAGGTGGTAGAGAAAGAGGTTCAAGGTAGGCCGGCTCAGGCGGGAGGACCACTCGCGCCTCGGCTGCTGGAAGTCGATGTTCACCTCGCCGTTTCTCACCGGCAACTCGCGGATCAGCAGCTGCCGGAGCACCTCGTCCAGATCGCTGATCATCGTCGGTCTCCAGTCTCAGGAGTCGGGACCCCTCAACTCTGCTACCCGCCGATGAGCACCGTTGGGCAGCCCATGGCGATAGAGTCCGGTGGCCCGGTGCAGGTAGCCATATCGCCCTGCCGGGCGGCGGGCATGCCGCCGATCATCACCGTGGCGGATCCCATGGTGATCGGCCCGCCGATGTGTGGAATGGGAGGGGTGCCGGGCGTGACCATGGGGCAGGTATGCATGTCGCCGACGCGGGCGGCGGGCATGCCGCCGATGAGGACGGTCGGGCAGCCGGCGGTGATCACTCCGCCATGTACCGTCGGATCCCCCTGACGGGCGGCCGGCATGCTCACGTCTGAGCCCCCTCCTCTTCCTCCTCCTCGAACTGGGCCTGGATCGGCTCCTCCTCTTCCTGTTCCGCCTGCAGCTGGACCCGCTCCTCTTCCTCTTCTTCCTGCGATTGCCGCTGGATAGAGGTGGGCCCGCCTGCGAGGGCCCTGGCGACCGCGTCCGCCTCCTGCTCAAAGACATCGCCCGGGGGGTTCACCGTCATTCGCTCGGCTGAAGGGACGGCCCCCATCCCCTGCTGCACGACGTGCGTGACTTCGTGGGCGATCAGCTGCCGGCCGCTCGTAGAGTGCGGCTCGTAGGCACCGGAGCGGAAAAAGATGTCCCGCCCGGTCGTGAAGGCGCGGGCGTTGAGGGCCCGGCTAAGGGAATCTGCCTCTGGCGAAGTGTGGACCCGAACGCCGCTCAGGTCGTGGCCAAAGGCAGCGCCGAGCTCCGAGCCGATCGCGCCATCGAGGGGCTGACCTTCGCCGCGGGCTCGGTTGATGCGGGCAGCGGTCCCGTCGTCTAGCTCCGCTGGAGCCTCGCCGGAACGCTGGGCGAGCAGACGCGCTACGGCCTGATTGCCGATCTGCTGCTGTAGCGCAGCCAACGGCGGAGGCGAGGCTGCCTGCGCCAGCTTCTGCTCCTGCCCGGGAACCGGGCGGGCAGGTTGGGGCCTCCTCGCCGCCTTTTTGTCTCCTGCCAATTGTTGAATGCCCATGCGCCCCAACCTCCCTGGCGGATGCTCCGCCTCTGTATGGGCTCTTGGCTTCAGGCTGAGATCCCGTCGGGACCTGGCCCCGTCCCATCGCCCGGCGGCTCGGCGCCGCGCTCCAGCGCCTCAATGAATCCACTCTCCGGGTAGCGGCGGAACAGCTCGTAGAGCACCTCGCGGTAGTGCGGCTCGAACTCGAGAATGCGTGCCCACTCGGCGTAGCACCAGTCCTCCACGAGCGCGAACGCACCGACGAGCCGGGCGCGGCTCAGGTCGCGCCCGATTTCGCGGCGCATCAGCTCGACGAGAATCTCGCGGCAGGTGCAGAAGCGGCGGGCGCCGGTGAAATCGGCGCCTTCGAGGCCGCTTCCGGTGGCGTTCACCCGGTCGACGAGGGCACCGCGGAAACGGGCATCGCGGCAGTTGCAGCGCCCCAGAGTGCTCAGGGTCAGATCCGCGCCGTCAAGCCGGGCGCTGCGAAGCTCGCAGCTCCGCAGCAGGGCGTGCGAAAGGTCGATACCGGTCATATCGGCGAGGGTCAGATCGACCAGCTCCCAGCGGCTCCTCGAGGCTCGAGCGCCGGCCAGGCACGCCCCCGCGGCGTCGACCAGTTCGAGGTGGGCGCGCTCCAGGCACGCCTCCCGCAGCGAGACGTGACTCAGGTCGACCTGTCGCAGGTGCGCGCCTCTGAGGTCCGCGCCGTCCAGGTTGGCGTGGGCGAGGGACACGAACGCCAGCGATTGACCGGAAAGGTCAGCGCCGCGGAGGTCTGCGTGGGCGAGGGCGCGCTCCGCCGCCGGGTCGCACCGGCCTCTGAGCCTGCTCAGCAAATCCGTGTTCATGGCCACTGTTGATGATGTCTCCGTGGAAAGCAGCTCTGGGTCCGTCTCCGCCATCATCAGCGGTTCAGGGCCTCAGCGCTCTCCTCAACGCGCGCTCGGGCCACCGCCGCGTACCGCTCAACGTCCAGGCCGAGCTCCTGACAGCGACGTCGGATCTTTTTCGCGATGTCCTCCTGAGCGTAGTATCGTACCCCACCGGGCATTCCAGCCGGGCCGACGGGCCTGGAGGCCAGAAAGTAGGCGTACTGCTTCAGCCACGCAGCCCACATGCCCTTCTCGAAGTGCCTGGCCATCTCCTCCTGATCGACGGGCTGCAGCTCTGCCACCTTGTGTTTTGCGATGGTGAGCGACTGCTCCATGGCCTGGACGGGGTTGAAGTCAAGGAAAAAGTTGGGGTCGTTGCCGTTGGCGCTGTTCTGCCAACCGAGGAGCATGTTGGTAGCGACGAGCAACTCGCTGGTGATGCGCAGTTCCACCTGGTCCCTCCAGGCGAGAGGGTTGGTGGGGAAGGCGTTGAGGCCTTCGCCGGGCGGTGCGGCAGCCGCCAGCGTCTGCGGGATGCGCATTCCGTACAGGGCAAGCTCCTTCACGCCCTCGATCAGGAACTCGCTGGTCGTGACCCTGGTCATGGCCTTTCCGATCAGGCCGCCGACGCCCCCTGGCACGAAGGCGAGGGCTGCGCCCAGAATCAGGTCCAGAGCCAGCTGTCTGCTTCTCGCCACGTCTTCCAGTAGTTCAGTGTGATCTCTGTAGGCCTTGCCATACGCCAGGGAG
>JAIMBM010000219.1 GCA_023511475.1 Anaerolineae bacterium | reverse complement strand
CAATGCACCATTGACAGCCTTCTGAAAGTGTGCTACAATTGAAGCGCTTCACCTGTGAAGCGCTTCACCGCGTCCGCCCAGGAGGCTCCACCCCATGCCCACCATCTACGATGTGGCCAGAGAAGCCGGCGTGTCCGTCGGCACTGTGTCCTACGTCATCAACAAGACCAAGCGCCTGCGCCCCGAGACGGTGCGCCGCGTAGAAGAGGCGATGCAACGCCTCAGCTACTACCCCCGCGCCGCTGCCAAGGCCCTCGCCAGAGGACGCAGCAACGTCATTGCCCTGGTCCACCCCATCAATATCGTGGACTTTCAGATGCTCTTGAGCACCTTCACCCTGGCCGTAGGGCAGGTCCTCGCCGAGACGGACTACCGTCTGGCCGTGATGCCCCTGCTCCGCGAGCCCAAAGCGGATCTCGAGCTCGAGGCCAACGTCAGCGCCCGCGCCATGGATGGGGTGCTCCTCCTCCATACCCAGCTGCACGACCCCCGCGTAGAGGTCCTGCGCCGCTCGGGGATGCCTTTTGTGATGATCGGCCGCTGCGCCGATAACTCGGGCCTCTGTTTTGTGGATAGCGACCTGGAAGAGTCCGCCCGGGTCGCCGTCCGACACCTGGTAGAGCTAGGGCACCGCTCGATCGTGCTGGTCCGCCAGGAGGGAGCCGACTCGATGGCTACCAGCGTGGTCCATCGCCTGGTCACCAGCTTCCAGGCCGCCCTGGAGGCCGAGGGCCTGCGTGCGCCCGACCCTGTCAGGGCGCCGACGGTTGCCGACCTCGTACAGGCCGTCGAGGACCTGTTGCGCTCCGAGGCGCGACCGACCGCCATCGCGGCGGCCAACGAGAGCGCGGCCATGTGCACCCTCAAGGCCGCATCGCGCCTTGGGCTGCGCGTGCCGCAGGACGTGGCGGTGCTCGGCTTTGCCGATAGCCCGCTTTTCCCGCTTTTGGCGCCGCCGTGCACGGCGGTGTTCGATCATGCCGCCGAGCTGGGGCGGGTATCAGCGCGCATGCTGGTAGACATCCTCGAGGGCCGCGAGCTGGAGCAACCGCAGGTGCTCCTGCCGCCGCGGCTGATCGCGCGAGAATCCACGGTCGGCTGAGGTCTGTGCATGGGTGAGATGGCAGTGCTGGCTGGTCGAGGACTTGCCCTGTCCTTTGATCCTTCCGGAGCTCTTCTGAGCCTGGAGAACCGGGCGACGCGCCAGAACTACATACAGCGGCCGGGAGTGCCCTGGAAGCTGATCTATAGTGACGGGCACTGCCTGGAGCGCGAGGTCGTACCGGAGGCGCAGGAGCCTCCGGTGCTCGAGGCGGATTCCCGCCGCATCACAATCGCCTATCCCCGTCTGCTCACGGCCGAGGGTCCGGCCGAGATCACCCTGCGCCTGACGGTCGAGTTGGCCGATGATGGGGAGAGCCTCTGGCGGATCACTCTGGAGAATCGCTCTTGTATCACGGTGCGCGAGGTGTGGTTCCCCTGGATCCGCGGCGTGCGCACGGTAGGCGGCGATCCGGCCGCCGACGCCCTGGCCTGGCCCGCCGGCTGCGGTCAGCGGGTGCCTCAGCCCCTGGCGAGGCTCGGCGGCGATACTGGCTTCCGCGGCTACAGCCTGGAGCATAACCGCCTGCGGGGCCTCTACCCGGGGCCACTTTCCATGCAGTGGCTGGACCTCTACGCTGCGGACCAGGGCCTCTACCTGGCCAGCTACGACCCGTCACTGCAGGCAACCTGCCTCTACGTCCGCAAGCACTTTGAGGGCGAGGAGACGCTCTCGCTGGCTGTGGTCAAGTACCCGTTCGTCGGTGAGGGTGAGCGGTGGGAATCCGGACCCTCTGGCGTAGCCCCGCACGTCGGGGACTGGCACTGGGGGGCGCGCCGCTATCGGGCCTGGGCACACACATGGATGCAAGCACCGGACCCGCCGCCCTGGGTGCGCCGGATGCCAGGCTGGGTGTGTACCATCATGAAGCACCAGTATGGCGAGATCAACTGGGACTATGCAGGCATCTCCCAGCTGTACGATGAGGCCGAAGAGGCAGGGCTTGATACGCTGTTCCTCTTCGGCTGGTACCAGGGTGGCCACGATAACGGCTACCCGGTCTCGTACCGGCCCGATCCGCGCATGGGCGGCGAGGATAGGCTGCAGGCGGCCCTGGCCGCGGTCCGCGATCGCGGCGGGCATGCCATCCTCTACACCCAGGGGCGCCTGCTGGACCCGGCAACCCCCTTCTACAAGGCGCACGGGGAGCGGTTGGCCGTCAGGACCCAATGGGGCCTGCCCTACCAGGAGTCGTACTGCTTCTGGGGTCCGGGCACCCTGCTGGACGTGGCCAGTCAGAAGCAATTCGCCATCGCCTGCCCGGCATGTCCGGAGTGGCTCGACCAGCTCCGCAGCCAGGGCCGGGCGGTGCATGGCCTCGGGGCCAGCGGCGTGCTCTTTGATCAGATCGGCGGGCAGCCTCCTTACCCTTGCTTCCATCCCGACCATCCGCATCAGAAGCCATCGCTTGCCTTTGGGGAGCCACAGCGCCGGAACCTGCAGGCTCTGCGCGAGGAGCTCAAGGCCATTGATACCGACTTTGCCATCGTGGCCGAGTGCCTGACCGACGCCTTTGCTGGCTACATCGATATCACACACGGGGCATGGCCTGGCTTCCAGCTTGCACCTGACTCCATGCCAGAGTTGTTCCGCTATACCTTCCCCGGGCATATCCTGACCGACCGCATGACCGAGCGAGAGGACCTCTCCGAGGCTGCCTTTGCCTTCGTCAATGGGCTCCGCTTCAACGTAGAGATCGATGCCGCCCGCGGCTCTATGGCCCGGGCGCCGCGTCTCAGCGCATATCTGCGCGCCCTGACCGGCCTGCAGCGTAAGTATGCCCGCTGGCTGCTCGATGGGAGGTTTGTGGACCGCGACGGCCTTAATATCGAGAACCCTTCCGTAGCCGTCCGCGCCTATGAAGCCTGCGGCAGCCTGGCGATCGTGCAGTGGAACCCGACCGGGCGTCCTGAGGAGCCCGCGTGCGCCGAAGGGAGAGGCGTGCAGGCCCTCGAGGTCACTCCAGATGGCCGGACCAACACTGCAGCGGGCCTTCTGGCGCCCGGAACGATAAGGGTAGCGGTCTTGGGTTCACCGTAGTGGCGAGCGTGTGGCTCGCAGGAGGAAAGACATGAACAAGCGGAAACACGTATGGCTGGTCGCGCTGATCCTGGCCGTGCTGGTCATCGCACCTCTGGGCTGTGCGAAGCCAGCGCCTACGGCCACACCATCGCCGCCGACCTCTGAACCGGCGGAGCACCCGACGGCCGCCGAGCCGACGGCGGTGCCGCAACCGGCCCGCGAGCCGACCGAGCTGACCCTGTGGGTCTATATGAGCGATGCGGACCTCGCAGCCCTGAACGAGGTGCTTGCGGCCTGGAAGGAGAAGACCGGCGACAACGTCACCGTCGTGAACTATCCCTACTTTGACCTGCTCAACAAGGTTGAGGTGGCGTTCCCGGCGGGTGAGGGCCCCGACATCTGCGAGATTCCCCACACCAACACCGGGGTCTGGAGCCAGGCCGGCCTGATCGCATCGATCGATGAGGCCATGCCGGCCGAGGAGCGGGGCCAGTATCAGGAGAGCGCCCTCCAGTCGCTCTCCTTCGAGGGCAAGCTGTATGGGGTCCCGCTGATTGCCGACACCTGTGTCCTCATGTACAACAAGGCGCTCATCCCCGAGCCACCGGACACCATGGAGGAGCTGATCGAGGTCGGCAAGAGCCTGACGAAGGACGGGCAGTACGGCTTCCTGCTGCTGGACAACAACATGTGGTTCGGCTGGTGCTTCGTCGGAGGCTATGGCGGCTACATCTTTGGCTCAGGGCCCGAGGGCTTTGACCCGAGCGACATCGGCGTGGCCAACGCCGGCGCTGTCCAGGGGCTCGAGTACCTGCTCAGGCTCCGCAACGAGCACAAGCTTATCCCGCCCGATCTGGATTGGAACCTGCTCACTGGCAAGTTCACCGAGGGTAAGGTCGGCGCCATCATCATGAACGCCAACCAGTACCCTGTCTACAAGCAGGCGGGCGTGGACGTGGGTATGGCCGTCTTGCCCAGGCTCCCCAACGGCGAGATGCCGAGGCCTCTCCTGAACATCCATGGCCTGGCCATCAACGCTTACAGCCAGAAGAAGCAGGCAGCGGCCGAGTTGGCGGTGTACCTGGGCGCCAACCTGCCTCTGCCGCTCTTCAAGGCCGGGATCGGGAACATCCCTGTGCGCCTCGACGTGCTGGACGACCCGGCCCTCGCAGAGAACCCGGACGCCCTGGCCGCCGCGCAGCAGGTGAGCTACAGCCAGCCGGTGCCGGGCATCGCCGAGACGATCGAGGACTCGTCGGGGATCACGCGGAACTCGACGGTGTCGAGCAGCGCGGTGTCTCCCCAGTAGTCCTCGTTCTTGGCGAGCGTGATCGACTGGCTCGCCTTGCGGTCGTCGAGGATGAAGGGACCGGTGCCGTCCACCTTGCCCGCGCCGGTTCCATAGTCGTCGCCCAGGCGCTGGGTGAACTCCTGGTTGAGGATGCTGGCCGCATACCCCGCCAGGTTGATGAGGAGGATCGAGAAGGGCTCCTTGAGGCGCAGCACCACCGTGCGTGGATTGGGTGTCTCCACGCTCTCCACCGGCGCGATGTTGAACGCGGTGGGGGAGCCCCGGACCGTCTTCCAGCGGTCAAACGTGAATTTCACGTCGGCGGACGTCAGCGGTTTCCCCGAGTGGAACCTGACCCCTTGTCGCAGCGTGAAGGTGTACGTCTTGCCGTCGGGCGAGATGTCCCACTTCTCCGCCAGACCCGGCTTGACCGTGTTGTCGTAGTCCAGCGACGTGAGGGTGTCGTAGATCAGGTAGTCCACCTCGGCCGAAGAGATGGTAGTAGTCTTGTGGGGGTCCAGCGTCTCGGTCTCCTCCTGCCTGGCGAAGACCAGGGTTGCCCCGGTCCTGGGTGCCGCGAGGGCGAAGGGCGCAGGCAGCAGCACCGCGCCCAGCACGCCTAACAGGCACCACCGCACGATCCGCTCCATGTCCGCATCTCCTGGCAGGCCCAGCGGGCCGGATGGAATCCGCGGGGACGTTCCACAGGCTTTCCGCGGGTTCCTGCGTAGCCTGGCCGGCAGGCGACAGGATGACAGGGAGAGAACAGTCCGCTTGAGGAGGAGCGGCCATGGTGACATCCATCATTGAGGAACGAGTCGTCTCCGAGGTGGAGCGCGGCGAGGGGCAGATCATTGACGATCTCAAAGAGCTGGTCAGGATCCCCAGTGTGGTCGGCCAGGAGGGGTCCTGTCAGGAGGCGCTCCGGCGGAAGCTGGCCGCGCTGGGGCTGGCGGTCACGGCCTTCGAGGCCGACCCGGAGGAGGTTCGGCGCCACCCTGCCTACGTCAGCGTGCCCTGGGGATACCGCGGCCGGCCCAATGTGGTGGGCCGCCTGCAGGGGAGCGGAGGCGGACGGTCGCTGGTGCTGAACGGTCACGTGGACGTGGTGTCGCCCGAGCCGACCGACGCCTGGACGGTGGATCCCTGGGGGGCCGAGGAGCGGGACGGCCGGATCTACGGCCGAGGCGCCCTGGACATGAAGTCAGGTCTGGCGGCCATCCTGGGCGCGGTGCGGGCGATCCGGCATGCTGGCATCACGCTGCGCGGCGACCTGCAGGTCCACAGCGTGATCGAGGAAGAGGCCGGCGGCGGCGGGGGCACGCTGGCGTGCCTGATGAAGGGATACACGGCCGACGCCCTGATCATCCCCGAGCCGGGCGGCCTGTCGGTGGC
>JAIMBM010000218.1 GCA_023511475.1 Anaerolineae bacterium | reverse complement strand
GAGGAAACCGCCGGATACGGTGAGTACGTCCGGTGGTGTGGGAGGACGGGGGCCGTGAGGCCCCCTCCTACCCGATTGTCCCGAAGAGCTCCTCTCGAATTCGGTGGCGCGGCGCACTGCAAAATGGACCGGGGAGGAACTGCAGCATTTGCGCCAAACCGGGCGCGGTGATAGACTCGCCCGCGTGTCAGCAGCGGACCTGGCGTTACCAGCGCCCCAACCGAGACGGATAGATTGGACAAAGCCATGCAAGACACCCTATCGCAACCCGGCAACCCCTTTGCAGCCCCCGGACAGTGGTACAAAGCTGCCCTGCATACCCACACCAGCCTCTCCGATGGCGTGCGCTCGCCGGAGGAGGTGGCGGCCTGGTATCGCGGGCACGGCTTTCAGGTCCTTGCTCTCACCGACCACAACCTGCGCGCTGAGGTTGACGGCCTGAGCGGCCCGAGCTTTTTGGCGATCCCGGGAGCTGAGTTGCACCCCGGCAGGACGGAGCTGGGAGAGCCCTATCACCTCGTCGCCGTCGGCATCAGCCGCCCGCACGCCTACACGGCGCAGGATTCTGTGCAGGAGGCAATCGACGCGCTGCGGGCGGATGGAGCGGTGGTGTGGCTGGCGCATCCCTACTGGCTGGGGGTGACACTGCCCGAGATCGTCGCCTTGCGGGGGATCGTCGGCGTCGAGGTCTACAACGCGACCTGTGACGAGTATGCCAAGGGGCTCTCGACCGTGCATTGGGATGACGCCCTTGCCCGCAGGTACCTGTGCTGGGGGCTGGCAGTCGACGACGCGCACTGGGGTCGCCCCGACTATGGCCGAGGATGGGTGATGGTCCGTGCTCCAGAGCTGACTACGGACGCCATCCTGCGGGCGCTGACGGCGGGGCATTTCTACGCCAGTCAGGGCCCCGAGATTCACCACGTCGAGGTGACCTCCGAGGCAGTGTATGTGCGCTGCTCGCCAGCCTGCCGCATCAGTTGCGTGAGCCTCTGTGGCTATGGCGGCCCTGCCGCCGTGCCCGGGCCGGATGAGCTGCTGACCGAGGCGGTCTTTCCCCGGCGGCAGATGCGGGTGTACGTCCGGCTGGAGTGCACCGACGCCACCGGGCGGACGGCCTGGTCCCAGCCGATTCTGGTGGACTGAGAAGGCCCGCCGCGCTGGTACGGGGCCCTGGCAGGGGAGGTGCCTGTGGACAGAGTCCTGATGTGCGTGCCAAACGTGAGCGAGGGGCGCGACCTCGGGGTTGTCGAGCAGATCGCCGCGCCGCTCCGCGAGGCATCAGGGATCAGATTGCTGGAGTGCAGTCCGGATCCGCACCATAACCGCACCGTGCTCTGTTACATCGGCGAGCCGGAGCGCGTGCTCGCGGTGACGCAGGAGTTGGCCACGAGGGCCTTTGCCCTGATCGACATGACCCGGCATCGGGGAGCACACCCCCGGCTCGGCGCTGTAGACGTCGTGCCTTTCGTCCCGGTGCGCGGCACGGAGATGGCCGAGGCGGTCGAGATTGCGCGGCGGTTCGGGCGCTTTGTGGGGAGCCTGGGGGTGCCGGTCTACTATTACGAGGAGGCGGCAACCCGCCCAGAGCGCCGCAACCTGGCGGACATACGCAAGGGCGAGTACGAGGCCTTGCCGGTGAAGCTTCAGGACCCCGTCTGGCAGCCGGACGAGGGCCCGGCTGCCTTCAACCCCAGAGCGGGAGCCCTGGTTACAGGCGCGCGCTTTCCGCTGATCGCCCTGAACGTGAACCTCCGCACCACCGACCTTTCGGTAGCCGAGCGGATCGCCCGGGCGGTGCGACACTCGAGCGGCGGCTACCGCTTTGTGAGGGCCATCGCCCTGCCTCTGGAAGATCGGGGCCTGGTGCAGGTGTCGATGAACCTGACCGACTATCGTCGCACCCCGATCCCCCGCGTGCTCGAGACTGTGCGTTGCGAGGCGGCGCGCTATGGTGTGGCGGTCGCGGGGAGCGAGATTGTGGGGCCGGTGCCTGTGGCGGCGCTTGAGGAGGTCGTGCGGTACTACCTGCAGGCCCACGACTTTGCCGTGGAGCAGATCATCGAATGCGCGCTGCTTGGCGCGGACTCGGCCCATGCCGGTGCATGGGATGATGCCGCGCGGGCTGGTTGAGCTCTCACTTGCACTGTTCTGCTTGTTGCGGAGAGTTCCCACACCCTTGGCCCCTCCGCTTCAGTGGCGGACAGCCCCCACTCGGCTGCCAGGGTCGGAGGCATCGCTCTCTGCGGTGCTGCCACCCCTGAGCGTTCAAGGGCGGACAGGCCCCGCCCCCCTGTGTAGGCGGAAGGACCTTCCATCTTCAGACCCCCACCCCTAACCCCGCCCCCGCGGCGCGGGGGCGGGGAATCCAAGTGAAGGCGGGTGTCCGCGGGCGGCGAGGCGCGCGAGACGACCTTTCAGGAGTGCTGGAGCAAGCGATCAGCGACGCAGACCTCAGAAAGGCCAGACTCCAGCCCCTCCAACCTGGATTCCAGGGGGCACGGCAAGGGGAGGGGCCTCCCGGAGGGGGCGCAGTCGGCGACGAGGGGACCTGGGCGCCATAGGAGCAACGCGGTGCCTCGCCCTCACGAGCTCCAGAGATGCCGCAGGAGGCCGGGACGCGTGCCGCGCGGCCACCCGCCGATCAGCGCGCCGCCACGCTCGCCAGGGTCTCCTCCAGAAGAGGCCAGGCGGCCTCCCACTGCTCCAGGGGCGCCGTAGCCACGGCCAGGTAGCCCTGCCCATCCGACACTGTGGCCACCGCTACCAGCCGGTAACCCCGGCCCGTCGAAGGGCTCACCACGCGGACCTCCAGCAGGCGCCCCGGGCGGCCGGCGAGCGTCGCCTCCTCGCGGCGGATCACCTCGCCTGCACCTCCCTCCATCGGCGCCAGGAGCGCTTCGGCCGAGGCAGCGCCCTCGACCTGCCGCAGCAGGAGGGCCGAACCCTCCACCTCGGCCCCCGCGACCGTCGCTGCATCGGCGGCTACGAGGACCTGCGCCTCCTCCTCCGTCACCACCCAGCCGGCGGGATGGCGCAGCGTCACCGGCAGGGCTTTCGCGGTCAGGAACTCCCAGCCCGGTTCGGGAGTTGCCGTGGCAGGTGCAGCCGTGGCGGTTGGCGGGCCTGCCGTGGCCAGCAGCGCGCCGGTCGCGCTCGGCGCCGACGAAGCAGCCGGAGACGGCCGGCGTGGTGTCAGGGCGTCACAGCCGACGAGCAGAAGCCCCGCAGCCACAGCAACAGCCAGGCTGGACCACAACCTGTCGTACCCCTTGCCAGCGTGCTCCATTGTCCCCCCTCTGTCTGCCTGAGATGCCGGCGGTCGCAGCTACGACAACCCCTGCAGGACCGCCGCAGGCAGGCCGACCAGGTAGCCGCCATAGAGGAATCCAAGCTCGTACTCCAGCAGCTCTCGACCCGTTTTGCTGAGCGCGGGGAAGCGGGCCCCAATGCGCGAGGCAATAGCTCCGCCTACCGCGCCTCCCGCGGCACCTATCGCGGCCGAAGCGAGCACATCGCCCCAGTCGATGTTTCCGTCGTGACGGCCCTGGATGAGGTACTGCTTGAAGACGCTCTCGGTAAAGCCCCCCATCGCGCCGCCGGCGGCGCCCGCCAGCACAGCCCCACCCCCTGCAGCAGTGACCAGGCCGGCCGTCGCACAGGTCGCGGCTCCGGCAAGCCCGCCGACCAGGGCGCCAAGCGCCATGCGCCTGAAGAACTCGCGGCGGCTGAAGCACTCATCCTTCGTGGTGAAGGCATAGTGGGCGCTGTAGTAGGCCGCGCCAAAGGCCGCCCCGATGAGGACCGCCGCCAGGAGGGGCACAATCCGCCCCGTCGGGTCCCGGTAGCGCAGCGGGTTGTTGAGGCCGAATGCGTACCCGTTGAGGGTCCGCGGCAGCAACGGGTCACCGAGCGGATCAGGGGAGAGGAAGCGACCGAGCGCCGGGTCGTAGTAGCGGGCGCGCAGGTTGTAGAGCCTGGTGTTCGGATCGTACGTCCGCCCCTGGAAGCCCGGCAGGGGCGTGCCCTCCTCGCGACTGAGAGGAGCGCCCCAGGGGTCGTACTGGGCCTCATAGCGTATCTCGCCGCGCCGGTCAACGGCAGCGAATACAGTCCCCATGGCATCGCTGAGAGGATACAGCGCATCCTTGGGCTCGCCCCGATCCCGGACGCCAAGCTGATCCCAGCGGTCGGTGTACACAGAGCGGGCGAGGGATTCCCCGGTAGCCGCATACTCCTCAACCACGTGCTGCTCGCTGTGCAGGTTGCGGGTAACCCCGCCACTCCCGGCCTGCTGCTCCACTACCTGCCCGAGCAGGTCGTAGCGGTAGGCCGCGAGAAGCGTTGGGCGGGCAGCTTCGCCTGCCAGCGAGAGCGGGAAGGGCAGCGACCCGGCCGTGCGCTCACGCACCTCGCGCAGGCGGCCCTGATAGTCCCACGCGAACACCCGCCCCTGCTCCCCTTGCCAGGCACCGATCAGGTAGCCGTTAGCGTCGTGGTAGTAGCGGGTGTCGTTCGCGCTCACGAGCTGATTGGCGGCATCGTAGGCATAGCGGACGGTCCCCTGCGGCGTGACCGCCTCGACACGGTTCCCGACCGCATCGTAGCTGTAGCCGATGCTCCCCGTGAGGGCCCCGCTCGCGTCAAAATGGCGTTCGGCGGTCACCTTGGAGGTCGCGTCGTAGTCGTACTCTACCCGTGAGCCGTCTGCGTGTTGCACCCTCGTCCGATTCCCCACCGGGTCGAGGGTGTAAGTAAAGCCGGCCAGGGTTGCTCCGCTCCCGTCTTTATGGACCTCCCCGGTCAGGCGGTTGCGGCTGTCGTAGGTGAAGGCGGTAGTCGTCCCGTTGGGTCGCCCTATGGCCGTCTGGTTGCCGACCGCGTCGTAGGTGTAAGTCGTGACACCTCCGCTCGGGTCGATGACCCGCACCATGCGGTTGAGGGCATCGTAGGCGTATTGGGTGATTTCTTCGGCGGAACCGGCACTCAGCGCATGGGCCATCAGGGTGCGGTTGCCGACCGTGTCATATTCATACCGGACGTAGCGGCCGTCAGGCTCGGTCACCCGCGTGAGACGGCGAGTGGTTGCGTCGTATGAAAAGGCGGTAGTGCCGCGGGCGTCGGTGGCGGTGCTGACCAGACTATCGGCAGTGTGGGTGTAGGTCTCGGTCGTTGTGTCCGGTAGCGTGAGTCCGCTCAGTCGCCCCTGAGGGTCGTAGGTGTACTGCAGGGTCTCGCCGTTGCCGTTAGTGGTAGTCACCGGCCGTCCGGCTACATCATAGCTAACGTCCTCACTATCGCCGAGCGGAAACGTCCTTGCGGCCAGTCTCCCCTGTGCGTCATACGCAAACGCGGTGCGGTTACCGTTGGCGTCGACGAGGGCCGTGCGCTTGCCCGCGGTGTCATATTCGTACTGGGTGGTATTCCCCAGGGCGTCAGTTACCGCGGTGAGCTGTCCGAGCGCATTGTAGTTAAAGGTGGTGGTGTGCCCGGCGGGATCAATAAGCCGGATTAACCGTCCAACGCCGTCGTAGACCCGTTGCTCGGTCGAATGATCAGGGAAGGTGGTCGTAACGAGACGGTTGGCGGCGTCGTAGGTGTAGGTCGTGGTGCGCCCCAGCGGGTCGGTCTCGGCCACCTTGTTGCCAGCGGCGTCGTACTGCCAGGCAGTCCCCCCCCCCAGGGCATCAGTGCGGCTGATCTGGCGGCCGGCAGCATCATATTCGTACCGGGTGACACGGCCTAATTGATCGGTCACCCGAATGAGCCGTCCAGCGGCATCGTAAGCCCGCCGCTCGGTCGAGCCGTCAGGGAAGGCAG
>JAIMBM010000217.1 GCA_023511475.1 Anaerolineae bacterium | reverse complement strand
TGGAGTTGCAGCACACCGCGGCTGCCGCTCGGCGTGTTCCGAGCGCCAGTGTGGGCGGCGGGTGGTCCGCTGGGATGGGCGCCGAGCTGCTATCTCATGCGCCGTGATGCTCTACAGCCCGACTTGTGGGTAATGCACAGCACACCGCGGGGGCGGGGAACCCAAATAAGGGGGATGTCCGCGGGCGGCTTCGCCGCCTGCGGACATCCCCTTGCAAGAAAAAACGCCCCTTTCCCCGCCGCACAAGCGGCGGGGAAGGGGGTCGGGGGGATGGGGCATCACTCGACGAGGGCCATGGTCGCTCCGTGGGGCACCTGTTCGCCCCTGACTAGCTAGCACGAAGCGTGGCCCCATGACAGGAGAAGACTCATGTCCGCAGACGATCTGACCTTTGAGGCTGGCTATGAGGAGCTCGAGAAGGTTGTGGCCCGGCTGCAGGAGGGGGGCCTCAGCCTCGAAGAGTCGCTGAGCCTGTTCGAGCGGGGGATTCTCCTTGCACGCCGCTGCAACGAGCAGCTCGAGCAAGCTGAGCTGCGGGTGCGGCAGCTGCTGGCGAACGGGCAGCTGGAGGACATAACGCTCGGCGCCGAGGAGGAAGCGGAGTAGGGCGTGTGCCGGCCTTGGGGAGGGAGGACCCCCTACCGTTCCCCCGACGCGGGGGAATAGGAGGACCCCCTACCGTTCCCCCGACGCGGGGGAATAGGAGGAGGCGAGCGCCCACAGGCAGGTGGCCGCAAAGGAAGAAAGAACCCATCCCCCCGCTTCGGGGGGACTGGGGGGTCCTGCCTGGCGCAAGAGGCCGGTTCCCGACGGGCAGCATGCGACGACCAATGCCGACAAGGTGTGCTCCACAATGACCAACGAGCCCAACGATGGCAAGACCCCGGAGCAGGTGCAACTCCGGCCCTGGACCTGGCTCTGGCCAACCTGGCCGGGGATGGCGGTGCCGGGGCTGTGGGCCGCTTACATCGCCTTCGCGGCGATGGCCGGGCAGTTCCGGTCCCCGCGCGAGGGGATTGCGGCGCTGTGGCCGGCCGTCCTCCTCTACCTTGGGAGCTGCGGGCTCGCAGCCTGTGAGCGCCGTCAGCATCGTCCGGCTCTGACGACCCTTGTGGTCGCGGGTGTGGCCCTCGCCGCGGCGGACCTCGCGATCAAGGCCTGGATCGAGGCGACGGTCGCGCAGGCGCGGCCGCTGCCCGCCGTGCGGGGGCTTGTGGCCATCGACCCGGTGTACAACGTGTACGGCACGATGCTGGCCATCTCCGGCGCCAAGCCGTTTGTGACGGCGCTGGCGGTGGCGCTGGTTCCCCTTTCGGTCCTTGGGTACCGGCACTATGCCGTCCACGACCGGCCGGTTGCCTGGGCCGACGCGGCCTTTTTGGGCCTCTTCGCCGGGGCGCTGGGCAAGGCGGGTGACCTCCTGCTGCGCGGCCAGGTCCTGGACTATCTCCACATCCCCGGACTGCCCGTCGCCGACCTGGCCGACGTCTACCTGCTGTGGATCGGCGGCGGGTGCGCCCTCGCGGCAAGCCTGTGCTACCCTGACGCATGGCCCGACCTTCGCCTGCCCCTTCGCAGGCTCGGTCGGGCCGTTCGTCGGGTATGGACGAGGCTCAGTCGCGGTTCAGGTCCCAGATGATCCGCAGCCCCTTGAGCGTCAGCCAGGGGTCCACGATCTTGATGACGCGCGTCTCCTGGGCGATGAGCTGCGCGAGCCCGCCGGTCGCGACGACCAGCATGTTGTCGCCCAGCTCCTTGCGGAACCGCGCGACCATCCCCTCGACCATGTCCGTGAAGCCAAAGATCAGTCCTGCCTGCATGCTGTGCACGGTGTTGCGGCCGATGGCCGATGGCGGCCTTGCCAGGTCAATGCGCGGGAGCTTGGCGGTGAAGCGGTACAGGGCCTCGGCCGAGATGCGCAGCCCTGGCGCGATGGCGCAACCCAAAAAGTCGCCCTCCTCGGAGACGGCGCTGAACTTGGTGGCCGTGCCAAAGTCCACCACGCAGGCCGGTCCCCCGTACAGACGGTAGGCGGCTGCCGCGTCGACGACGAGGTCGGCGCCGACCTCGCGGGGGTTGTCGGTGCGGATGCGCACGCCGGTCTTGACCCCCGCGTCGACCACCAGCGGCGCCCGCCCAAAGGTGGCCTGGCACACCTCCTGGAAGGTGCTCGTGAGGGGCGGCACCACGCTGGCCACAACGGCGCCCTCCACCTCGCCGAGGCTCACATTGCCGAGGGCAAAGAGCTCCAGGAGGAGCACGGCGTACTCGTCGGCCATCTTGTCCGCGTCGGTGGCGATCCGCCAGTGATGGTGCAGGTTGTCGCCATCGTAGAGGCCCAGCACAATGTTGGTGTTGCCGATGTCGATGCAGAGGAGCATAGAACCCCTTTCTCCACTACAGGTCCGCGGTACGTCGCCGCGCCGCCACGCCCCGCCAGGCCAGGACAACGGCGACCACGATAATGGCGGCCAGGATCGTCTCCGGGATGGCCGCCGCCACGCCAAAGCCCACGGCCGCCGGCAGCGGCAGGTAGCCGCGGAGCACACCGATGCCCAGCACGCCCACGGTGTTGGTCAGCGTGCCGACCACCGTGGCCACGATCACGGCGACCACCTCGTTCGAGCGCTTCAGCCCCCGGTACGCCAGCGCCGTGGTGATCCCGATGAGGATGCGCGGCAAAAAGACCACCAGCGGATCCTTGAACATCGGTATCGTCGCATGGATAAAGCTAAAGATGCCGAAGAACAGCCCCAGAATGGCACCGACCAGCCAGCCATCCAGTATCCCCCCGATGATCACGGGGATGTGCATGATGGTCGCATCGCCGAGGGGCGTCGGCACCGGGATGAACCCCGCCCGCGTCGCGCCCAGCAGGATGGTGATGGCACCCAGGAGCCCGGCCACGACGATCCTGCGGATGGTGAGAAGCGAGTTCATGTGAGACCTCCCTCCTTGTGTGGCCCTCTCAGGGGAGGGCGTTCCGGGCGGCCAAGACGGCCGCCGTGAAAACCAGCGCCAGCGCCATGGCCACATAGTCCGGCGCCCGCAGGCGCAGGCG
Source organism: Anaerolineae bacterium (assembly GCA_023511475.1). GTDB lineage: Bacteria > Chloroflexota > Anaerolineae > SpSt-313 > SpSt-313 > SpSt-313. Next base: position 2,776 of record JAIMBM010000217.1, on the reverse strand, counting down.
GACGTAGTGGCTGCGGCCCCTGCCACCCCCGTAGCAGCGGGCCTCCATCGCGAGGATCAGGTCCTCGGCCCGGAGCAGCGCGTTCAGGAAGAGCGGCACGAGGAGCACGACCATCTGCTGCGCGCTGCGGATGAATTGCAGCCGTCCGCCGAGCCGCAGGTTCGCCCCGCGCGAGGCCTGTGCCTTGAGAATCGTCTCGAACTGCTCCCCGAGCACCGGCACAAAGCGCAGGGCGATGGTGCCGATGAGCGATAGCTCGTGCGCCGGCAACCCCAGCCGGGCAAAGGGGCGGAGCATGCTCTCGATGCCGTAGGTGAGGCTCGTCGTCGGCGTGGCGTTCGTGAGCAGGCTGACGAGGAGCAAAAGCTCCAGCAGCCGCGCCAGCGACACCAGCGTCAGCCGCAGGCTGCCCGCCGTGACCCGCAGGACCCCCCACTGCCACAGCACCGCGGTGCCGCGGACCGCGCTCGCCGCCGCCTCGCCATAGACGAACAGCTGCATCAGGGCCAGAAGCAGGATGAAGGGAAGCGCCGGCTTGACCCCCGAGACGATGTAGCGCACCGGCAGGTTGGCGAGGGCGATGAGGCCGAGCGTCAGGGCGAGCAGCGCCAGGTGTGCCGTATAGGACGTGCTAAAGGTCACCGCTGCGATCAGCAGGAGCACCACGGTGATCTTGGCCCGCGGGTCCAGCCGGTGCACCAGGGATTCGCCCGGCAGGTACTGCCCGATGGTGACGTGCCTAAAGACCTCAAACGACTCCACAGCTCACCCCCAGCCGGGGAGCGATCTCCTCCTCGGCCTCTTGCACCGTCAGGGGCACGCGAGATAGCCGACATCCCCGCGCCGCCAGCGCCTCACCGACCTCGGCCATCTGCGGCACGCCGAGGCCGTGGCGACGGAGCAGGTCCGCCTGGCCGTACACCTCCCGCAGGCTGCCTTCGAGGACCGTCCGCCCGCCGGCAAGGACGACCACACGCCCGGCGAGGCCGACGAGGTCCTCCATGTGCGTCGTCACCAGGATGACGGTGGTTCCCTCCTCCTGGTGCAGGCGCCGCAGGAGGTCCAAGAGCTGGCGGCGGCCGCCGGGATCGAGCCCGCTGGTCGCCTCATCAAGGATCAGGGTCGAAGGTCGCAGCGCCAGCGTCCCGGCGATGGCCGCCCGGCGGCGCTCGCCGCCGCTCAGGGAGACGACCGGCCGGTCCACGAACGCCCCAAAGTCCAGCCCGACCATCTCCATCGCCCAGCGTACGCGCTCGCGGACCTCCTCCCGCGGCAGGCCGAGCTGCCTTGGACCGAAGGCGATGTCGTCGCCGACCAGGGTCTTGAAGAGCTGGTCCTCGGGCCGCTGGAAGGCCAGGCCGATCCGTCGCCGCAGGGGACGGGCATCGACCCGCGGGTCGCCCATGTCCTGCCCGTCGATCCAGAGCTGGCCGCGGGCACGCGGGCGCAGCAGGCCGTTGAGGTGCTGCACGAGGGTCGACTTGCCCGCGCCCGCCGGCCCGATCAGGCCGATGGCCTCGCCCGGCCAGACCTCGAGGTCAACCCCCTTCAGTGCCTCGACGGCGAGCGGTGTGCCGGCCATGTAGGTGTACTGGAGGCCCTTCGCACGGATGAATGGCTCGCTCACGGCATCGCCTCCGTCCAGCGCTCGGTGACCGCGTCGGCCAGCTCCGAGACGGTCAAGAGGCCGGCGGGGAAATCCGGCCGGCGGCGGTGCAGGGCGTTGGCCAGGGCGCTCACCGGCGGCACATCCAGCCCGAGGTGCGCGAGGGCCTCGGCCCGGGCAAAGACCTCGCGGGGCGTGCCTTCGAGGGCGATCCGCCCTGCCTCGAGGATGATGACGCGATCGGCCTCGGTCGCCTCGGCCATGTGGTGCGTGATGGCCACGATGGTCGTGCCCGCGGCGTGGAGCCGGCGCAGGGTGGCCAGGAGGTCCGCCCGGCCCTGCGGGTCGAGGAGCGAGGTCGCCTCGTCCAGCACCAGGCACTCTGGCCGCATGGCGATCACGCCGGCGATGGCCAGGCGCTGCTTCTGGCCGGCGGAGAGCTGATGGGGCGGACGTCGGCGCTCCTCCCAGAGGCCGACCGTCTCCAGCGCCTCGCGCACACGCACGGCCAGCTCTTCCTCCGGCACGCCGAGGTTCTCCGGCCCGAAGGCGACGTCGTCCTCCACCGTCGTGGCCACAATCTGGTTATCGGGCACCTGGAAGACCATGCCGACCGTGCGGCGGACGTCCCGGCGGGAGTGCGCATCGCGCGTGTTCCAGGGGCCGACCCACACGTCGCCGCGGGTCGGCACCAAGAGCGCGTTGAGATGGCGCGCCAGCGTCGACTTGCCGGAGCCGTTATGGCCAATGATCGCCACGTACTCGCCGCGGGCGATGGTCAGGCTGATATCCTTGAGCGCCGGAGGGGCGGTTGGGTCCTCCGGCCGGTAGCTGAAGGTGACGCCTTCGACACGGATCAGAGCGTCGGACATGCGCCGCATCCTTGTGCGAGGGGCAAATAAAAAGCCCCCGGGGCGCTTCCGGAGGCCGGAGGAAAGTCTGAAGGGCGGAACCCATTCTTCCTGCCGTCTCGGTCGCACCCGCGATCCAAGCGACAACACCACACGAACTACAGGGAACGCTCACCGCCCGTTGTGGGTCGGTGGCAAAGCTATTATAGCATGGGTTGAGCGGGAGGGCAAGAACAAGGTGTGGGCATATCCCACAATCGTCGGCGCAATTCGGGACGAGTCGTACGTGTGGGTTCCACACTTCGCCCCCGTTCAGAGA
>JAIMBM010000216.1 GCA_023511475.1 Anaerolineae bacterium | reverse complement strand
GGCCGGCCGCCCCCACCGCTCAGCCTCTTGCGGGGCGCTCACCGGCGGGGCAAGGGGGCGCCGCCTTGCCCCGCCGGTGTTGCCACATCACAGCGGGCCTTACTACGGCTGGATCTGGTTGCTGCCGGCGTTGTTGAGCGCGTTGCGCACGGCGTTGAAGGTGTTCGCGAGGCCGCCCGACAGCGCGCCGATCACCAGGATCAGCACAACCGCGATGAGGGCGATGAGCAGCGCATACTCGGCCAGGTCCTGGCCCTGCTCCCGCCGCAGCGTCCGCAGCCAGGTCGCAAGATAGTGCAGCATCTCGTACTCCTCCTTTTGGTCCTCAACTTACGGCGGGCGAACCCACTCCTCTGACCCGCCCTCCCATCCATGTGGCGCCCGGTACGCTATCGATACCTGTATCTCCCGCCTTCGGGAGAGGCATCGCTGTCATAGCACCGCTGCCCCGACTGCAACCCCCGGGCAGCAGGCCCGTTATTAGCCGCTCGAGACCAGCAGCGTTGCCACCTCATCCGTGTACACCGCCCGCCATTTGCCGCTCTCCGCCAGCAGTACCGCGGACGGGCTGCCCGTCTCGATCAGAACCAACTCGACCCCGTGCTTCCGCAGGGCCTCCGCCCACTCGGGGCGCACACCCGCTACTGCCAGGTAATCGCCCACGATCTCGTCGCCGTATACCTCGGTGCGGCCATCGATGAATACCCGATAGCCCTGCCAGATCAGGTAGCCGCCCCAGTGATAAGTGTTAAAGATCCGACCCTCCAGGCCATGCTCGCGCATGTACGCGAGGGCACCGGCAGGATACAGCCTCTGCTCCAGGCGGGCATTGGACCGCACCATGTCCACGCCCCGCATCCCCACAACAACGGCCACACCCGCCAGACCCACTGCCAGCACAACCTGCATCGGTCGCGGAAGCGGCCGGGCCGGCCGCCCGGCCCCCCCGAAGGGCAGCAGGTCTGCCGCCTGCTCTGCAAGGAGCGGAGCTCCCACCACCGACAGGAAGGGCACATGCCGGCAGGAGTACAGGCCTGCTACCGTCGCCCCGAGGAGCAGCAGAAGCTCCCGGAACCCGACCCGTCGCCGCGAGAGGGCAAACGTTCCAAGCAGCGCGAGCCAGTATGCCATCAGGGGCCAGGCCCACGGCTGGTGAAAGTCCGGCGAGAACCACTCCTCGATGTAGGACTGGATGAGCTGATTGCTCAGCGTACCAAACGGGAAGAGCGCCGAGTGCAGCCCGTTCGGAGTCGCCAGAGAGCAGATAGCGCTCGCCAGCAGTACCAGCCCCAGCCGACGCGGGCCCGGGCCAAGCAGCGGCTCCCCGGCCTTCCGAGTGGTCAGCCAGCCAACCTCATCGGCCAGCATGACCACACCCAAGACCACGAGCCCGCTGACAAACCCGCTGTGCAGGTTCGCCCACAGCAGGCTGAGCGCCGGCAGGAGCCACAGCCACGAGGGCCGCCTATCCAGGATGTAAAGGTACAGGCTCACAAAGAAGAGCGAGAACATCTGCGGGCGCACGCCCCAGGTCATCACCGAGGCTATAGCCCCAAGAAACACCGCCCACGCCGCAACGGCCGAGTGCGCCTTGCACCGGGCATACACCATCGCAAACGCCGCCGCTATGAGCCCGGCAAAGATCACCGCCAGGCCGTTCAGGCCGACCGCCCGGTACCCAACGTACAGCAGAACGTCGGAGAGCCACTCATGGGTGACCCACAGATGGTCCGTGGCCGTGAACGAGAACACATCGGTCGCCGGTATCGTACGCTCGCTCAGGATGTACCGACCCGTGGCCACATGCCACCAGAAATCGGGATCGGCCACCTGCCGGAGCGCAATCCCGCCGATGGCCGCGAGCACCACTGCTGGCGGCACCCACGCTCTCCAGGAGAGCCGTCGGGCCTCCCTGGCCTGCACCGGCTTCACTGCTATGGGTTCTGCGAAGGTTTCCATTCCGTTACCTACTCGGCATTATAGCACGCTTTTTCGGGCGTGATGTGAACAATGCATAAAGCCGCGCCATTTTCCCCCAGGTATTCGCCGGTCCGCCCCGCTTCGCCGCCACACCGCGCCCGTCACCCGCTGCTCGCTATCGGCATGCCGCGCAGATCGCCCGCCAATCATAGTCGCCAGGTCCCCGAGCAATCACGCGCACGGCCTCGCCAGGGCCACCGATCCTCCGCGGGCTCTTACGGCACATCCGTACGCTGCATAGTAAGACGTTGCATTTGCCGAAAAGCCACGGGCCAACTCTGGCACATCACCCCATAGGCGGAAACTTTAGGAAGGCGACGGTGTCTTCTACGAGGGGGTACCCCCGCCCCTCGAGTGCCTTGGTCACGCCCGTGGGGCCACCTGTCCGCCCCTGAAGGGGAGGGGCGCGGGGTGGGGGCAGCAGCGCGAGGCCCGCGATACGAGCCCGCAGGAGCGCCAAAGCAAGTGCTGAGGGGCGAGGAGTTGAAAAGGGCGAACTCCAACACCGTATCTGAGCGCTCCTGCCCAACGTGCCTCGTGAGGCGCGCGGGGGAGGGGGTGCCAAGTCACAGCAGGCCTGCCCGCGGAGATGCTGCGGGGCGGGGCCTCAGTGTCGCCCCGCATGCGATTGCTGTTGCAAGCTGGCCCGGACTGTGTATAATCATGGCTGACAGTTGAAATCGATCTCGACGGACGGGAGACATATGCCAGAGCGACGAACGGTCCTCATCGTTGACGATGACCCGCCCATCCGTGAGATGCTGACGGACTTTCTCCGCGAAGAGGGCTACGAGATCCTGGTCGCTGGCGATGGTGCGAGCGCCCTGGAGGTCCTCAAAAAGTCCGCCGAGCGCATTGATCTGGCGCTTCTGGACGTGCGCCTGCCAGACGTGCAGGGCCTCGAGATTCTGCGCGCCATGGCCGAGAAGGGCCTGGAGCTGCCGGTGATCGTCATGACGGCGCACGGCACCTCCTCCACGGCCATTCACTCCATGCAGCTCGGCGCCTACGACTACCTCACCAAGCCCATTGACCTCAACCAGCTGGGCATGACCATCAAGCGGCTGCTCGAGCATCACGCCCTCGCTCAGCAGGTGAAGACCCTGCAGAGCAAGCTGAACGAGCATCTGATCCGGGAGCGCATCGTTGGGCAGAGCCCTGCGATGCACGAGATCTACAAGCTGATCGGCCGTGTCGCTGCGACCGATGCCACGGTGCTCATCAGCGGCGAGACCGGCACCGGCAAAGAGCTCGTCGCCGATGTGATCCACGAGAACTCGCTGCGGGCTGACCGGCCGCTCGTCAAAGTCAACTGTGCCGCATTGCCCGAGACGCTGCTGGAGAGCGAGCTGTTCGGCCACGAGAAGGGGTCCTTCACTGGCGCTGTGAGCCAGCGCAAGGGCCGCTTCGAGTTGGCCGATGGTGGCACCATCTTCCTCGACGAGGTCGGGGAGATGAGTCCCAACACCCAGAAAAAGCTGCTGCGCGTGCTGCAGCAGGGCGAGTTCCAGCGCGTCGGCGGCAACGAGACCCTCTACACCGATGTGCGCGTCATCGCGGCGACCAACAAGAACCTCGAGCGAGAGGTCGAGGAGGGGCGTTTCCGCGATGACCTCTACTATCGCCTGAACGTGATCCGCGTGGAGATGCCGCCGCTCCGCGACCGCCGGGAGGATATCCCGCTCCTCACCGCGCACTTTCTCGACCGGTATCGCTATCGGCCGGGGTACCCGCCCAGCAAGATATCCGATGAGGCACTGAAGCTTCTCATGTCCTACTCCTGGCCGGGGAACGTGCGGCAACTGGAGAACTCGCTGGAGCGGGCAGTTGTCCTCTCCCAGGGCAAGCTGATCATGCCCGAACATGTAGCGTTGGACTCACCACTGATGACCGACAACCTCTTCAACGTCACTCAGCGCATACGCTCCGGCGCCAGGCTCGGCGATATCCTGCGCGAGGTCGAGCACCTGGCGCTGGAGATCGCGATCAACCAGGCCCGAGGAGACCGTGACGAGGCCGCCCGGATGCTGGGCCTGTCCACCGCGGAGCTGGAGCTCAAGGTCCGCGAGTGGGAGAAACAACGTTTGGCGACCCTGTCTTCTGCGGCCGGACAGGGACAAGGAGAGGCAGGTGAAAGTCTCGCTCGATCAGACCGCTGCACAACAACCGACCCATGAGATGGAGATGCGCCCCTCGCCGGGGCTCATCACTTTTGCTCGCCTGCTGACGCTGGCAAGCTGGGAGCTGGAACAGACGATCCAGGAGGAGCTGCAGGGGAACCCTGCCCTGGAGCTCTGCGAGCCCGAGCTGTGCACGATCTGTGGCGCTCCGCTGGTCGATGGCATGTGCTACGAGTGCTTGCGACAAGACTCGGAGGTCATCGAGCGCGAAGAGCGCCGACGGCAGCAGGAGGTTGATGAGGATTTTGACCCCCTCACGCTGATCGCGGGCCAGGTGAACCTCGGGGAGCAGATGCTGCGCGAGGTCGGTACGCTGCTCAGCGAAGAGGATATGTCCATAGCCGCGTACCTGGTGGGGTATCTGGACGATCGCGGCTTCCTCGACTGCAATCCGCAGCTTGTCGCTTTTACTCTGGGCGTGTCGGCGGAGCAGGTCGAGCGCGTTGTCACGGCGCTGCAGCAGGCGGGGCCCGTCGGGGCCGCGGCGCGTGATGTGAAGGAGTGTCTGCTCCTCCAGCTGCAGCGCCTCGCGGAGGGGGGTATCTCCAACCCGCTGGCGGAGACGATCATCCGTAACCACTTTGAGCGGCTCGGCCAGGGCCAGTATCACGAGATTGCGCGTGCCCTGGGGGTTACCAGCAAGGAGGTGCTCCAGGCGCGCGACTTTATACGGCAGCATCTGCGGCCGTTCCCTGTGCCCGATCTGGTGGCGCTGGAGTCGTGGACGAGCACCTCCGATATTCCTTACACCGCGCCGGACGTCATCATCCACGAGAAGCCAGGGGAGCCCGGCAGCTATCAGGTGGAGGTGGTGCGCTCGCGCCGCTCCTTCCTCCAGGTGAGCCCGGTGTATCAGCGCGTGGCCCGGGAGATTCGCAAGGGCATTCGGGCAACCACCGAGCGCGAGCGGGAGCACGTCATGGAGCATCTGAGCCGCGCCCAGTCCTTCATCGCGCACCTGCGGGAGCGCCGCGAGACGCTCCAGGCCGTGGCCGAGGCGGTCGTGGCGCGGCAGATTCCCTTTCTGCGCGACGGAGTCCGCCATCTTCGGCCGCTGACCCGTGCCGAGATCGCCGAGGCGACCGGCCTGCACCAATCGACCGTCAGCCGGGCCGTCGCCGACAAGTACGTGCTGCTCCCGAACCGCAAGGTCATCCCCTTCAGCGCGTTCTTTGAGCCTTCGCGGAGCGTCAAGGATGTACTGCGCGAGATCGTTGAGCAGGAGGATGGCCCCCTCGCCGACGCAGAGCTTGCGGAGGAGCTGAGCAGGCGCGGCTATCACGTGGCGCGGCGCACAGTCGCCAAGTACCGCAAGCGGATGGGCATTCTGCCCTCGACCATGCGCTAGCAGGGGGGAGGGTGGGGCGCTCATCCCCCCGGATCCTCCCCCTGCAGGGTTCAGGGGCGGACAGGTGGCCCCATAGGCGTGGCCAGGATACTGGAGGGGCGGTGCCCCATCGCCCCGGGGCATTCCCCTCGACTCTGGCCTTTCGCCGCGCGCCCCCCAACATCACGCAGAAGCCGCCACAATGGCCCCCAGCGACCCTGTGTTCGCGGACCCCTCCCCCTTTCCCCCTTCAGGGGCGGACAGGTGGCCGCACGGGCGTGACCAACACACTCGAGGAGCGGTGCCCCATCCCCCCGACCCCCTTCCCCGCCGCACAAGCGGCGGGGAAGGGGGCGTTTTTTCTTGTAAGG
>JAIMBM010000215.1 GCA_023511475.1 Anaerolineae bacterium | reverse complement strand
CACCGCTGAGGTGCGCCCTGCCGGTGCGTTTCTGCCCTGGGGCACACCGGCGGTCCCTGGGCAGCGCCTTCCTGGCCCCGAACCGGGCAGGGCCGCCAGCGGTGCGATCCTGAGTGCCGGCCCTGATGGCACGGACCTCCGGGTCTACGCCTGGGGGCTGCGGAACCCCTACGGCCTGGCCTTTGCGCCGGATGGCCGCCTCTTTGTGACCAATCAGGGGGCAAGGCCCCTCGACCCCCGGCCGATTGCCGGCGACGTCGATGGGCTCTATGAGGTGCGCGAGGGGACGTGGTACGGCTGGCCCGATTATTGCGGCGGGGTTCCCGTGTCCGATGAGCGCTTTCGGCAGCCCGGCGGGCGGCGTCACGAGCCTCTGCTCGCCAACCACGACGAGTTGCTGCGCGGTCGCCCGCACCCGCCGCAGCCCGTAGCCGTGCTCGGGCAGCAGGCAGGCGCGGCCGGCTTCGACTTTTGCCGGGACCCGCGCTTTGGCTTTGCCGGGCAGGCGTTCATCGCCAAGTTCGGGCCACTGCTGGAGCCTCGAGAGCAGGGCTCGGGCCCTTGCGCACCGGGCGGGCACCGCGTGGTCCGCGTCGACCCTGTTAGCGGCGCGGCCAGCGACTTTGCCATCAACCGCAGCCGCCTGCCCGCCTCGCTCTCCGGCAACACCGGCGGCCTCGAGCGCCCGATCGCAGCCAGGTTCGGCCCCGACGGCTGCCTCTACATCGTCGACTCTGGCGTCGTCCACTACAGCGAGGAGGCGAGGGGCTGGGTGGCCATCCCGGGTACCGGCATCATCTGGCGTGTAACCCATAGCGGCACACTAGTCTAAGGAGTGGTTCACATGCGTGTGTCTGAGCGCATCAGCCCGATTACCCGGACCATCGATCCGGCAAGCATCGAGCTCCCAGCCGGCTACAGCATCCGACCGGTGCTCACAGAGCTGAACTACCCGACCTCGGTGAGCTGGGATGTCGACGGGAACCTGCTGATCGCGGAGGGCGGACTGCCCGGGCACGGGGTCGTGGCCGACACGGAGCGGCGCATCCTTCGCCTCGAGGCCGATGGGTCGCTCACAGCGGTCGCGGGCGGCTTTACGCAGCTCATCAACGACATCACCGTGTACCGCGGGATGCTCTATGTATCGCACCGCGGCAAGATATCGGTCCTGCAGGATGGCTGCATACGGGACCTGATCGTTGGCCTGCCCTCCTATGGCATGTACCAGAACACGTCGATCGTCTTTGACACGGCCGGACGCATGTACTTCGGGCAGGGGACCGTGTCGAACGCCGGTGTCGTCGGGCCGCTGGCCCTCGCCGATATGGAGGAGCTCACCGGCGCCCTCGATGCCCACGACATCCCCGGCGCCAGCGTGGTCCTCACCGGCCAGAACTATGAGGTCGAGCACCCGCGGACGGGCGAGACCCGCCTCACCGGCGCCTTCTCGCCGTGGGGGACGCCGACCCCCGCCGGGCACCGGATACCCGGCCCGGCGAAGGGGCAGGCGGCCAGCGGCGCCATCATGAGGGCCAACTGGGATGGCTCCGACCTGCGCGTCTATGCCTGGGGCTTCCGCTATCCCTTCGGCCTGGCTTTCGGGCCGGAAGGACGGCTGTATGCCACCAACGCCGGCGCCAATCCCCTGCCGCCGCGCCCCGTGGCCGGCGATCCGGACACGCTCTGGCTCGTAGAGGAGGGCCAATGGTACGGCTGGCCCGACTATTTTGCCGGCCGGCCCATCACCGATCCCTCCCTCCAGGCGCCGGGAGCTCCGCGTCAGGAGTTCCTCATCGCCAACCACGAGGAACTGCTCGGCGGCCAACCGCGCCCGCACATGCCGGTCACCTCCTTCGGTGAGATGGTCTCGGCGGCCAAGCTCGACTTTTGCCTGCACCCGGACTTTGGCTTTGTCGATCAGGCCTTTGTGGCCGAGTTTGGACCCGTGCTGGCTCCGATGGGCGGCATGCCGCCGGATCTCTCTCAGGGATTCCGAGTGGTGCGCGTCGACGTGAGCGACGGCACGGTGTATGACTTTGCCGTCAACCGCGGGGGCGGCCCGGCCTCGGCGGGCGGCGGAGGGGGGCTGGAGCGGCCCATCGAGGCCAAGTTTGGCCCGGATGGGAACCTCTACATCGTCGACCTCGGCATCCTGCGCTGGCAGGAGGGGGAGCGCACCTGGGAGGCGATCCCCGGCACCGGGGTTGTGTGGCAGGTGTCGCGCACCGGCTAGAGGACTGCGGCGGCCGGGCTGCAACCGAACGTCTGCAGCCCGGCCGGTCCGTGCCCGACGCCTGCGGGGCATATCATCTCAACGGAAAGGAGTGTCGAGCCTATGCCGGCTGTCGAGGCGGTCAAGGCACCGGCGCGGCCGGTCCGTGCGGAGGAGATCCGCCTGCCCGCCGGCTACCGCATCGAGCCGGTTGCCGTCGGCCTGAACTATCCTACCGCGGTGACCTGGGATGACGACGGGAACCTCCTCGTGGCCGAGAGCACCGTTCCGTTTGGCCGGGTCGCGCCGACGGAGGTTCGCGTGGTGCGCGTCGACCGGGACGGTACGCGCGAGATGGTTGCCGGGCCCTTCCCCCGGCTGATCAACGACATCATCTACCATAGCGGGAAGCTCTACGTCTCCCGGCAGGGAGCCATATCGGTCGCGGGGAACGGCTGTGTTCGCGATCTGATCTCGGGGCTTCCCTCCTGGGGACTGCACGAGAACAACAGCCTGGCCTTTGGCCCCGACGGTCGGATGTACTTTGGCCAGGGGACGGTGTCGAATGCCGGGGTGATCGATCTCTACGCCCTGGACCGGCTGCGCTCGACGGACCGCGTGACCGAGCACGACATCCCGGGGGCGGACGTCATCCTCACCGGCCAGAACTATGAGACGGAGGACATGGCAACCGGCGAGCGGCGTCTCACCGGCGCCTTCTCCTCCTGGGGGACGCCGACCTCCCCCGGACAGCGCATCCCCGGCGCCCGCCCGGGACGGGCCGCCAACGGCGCCATCATGAGCGCCAACCCCGACGGATCGGACCTGCGCGTGTTCGCGTGGGGCTTTCGCAACCCCTTCGGCCTGGCCTTTTCCCGGGACGGCCGCCTCTATGTCACTAACAACGGCGCCAACCGGGTACCGCCGCGCGCGATCTCGGGCGATCCGGATACGTTGTGGGAGGTGGAGGAAGGCGTCTGGTACGGCTGGCCCGACTATTACGCCGGGCAGCCGGTCACCGACCCGGCCTTCAAGCCGCCCGACGCACCGCGGCACGAGTTCCTCATCGCCAACCACGAGGAGCTCTTGAGGGGGCGGACCGCTCCCCCGGCGCCGGTCGTCTCCTTTGGGCTGCACGCCGCGCCAGCAAGGCTCGACTTTTGCCTGTATCCCGAGTTCGGATACCTGGACCGGGCCTTCGTGGCCGAGTTCGGAGCGCTCCTCGCGCCGCCGGAGCGTCTGCCGCCGATGCCTGGCATCGGGCACCGGGTGGTGGTTGTGGATGTGAAGGCGGGCACCGTCGAGGACTTTGCCGTCAATCGCAGCGGCCTGCCGGGCTCGGTGAGCGACCGGGGTGGGCTGGAGCGGCCCATACAGGCCCGGTTCGGCCCGGACGGCAGCCTCTACATTGTGGATTTCGGCGTCCTGGAGCTGGGCAAGGAGGGCTGGGTAGGCGAGGCAGGCACAGGCACCATCTGGCGGGTCAAGCGCGCCCCGGGTCCCTAATGCGACCCACATATTGCTTGCGAACTGGCCGCTGGGGCAGACGTAACGAAGCCGGCGATTGAAATCGCATCGCACGCGCTTCGCGCGCCAGAGGCGCCTGTGGTGCCAACCGCCCGCCTTCGCGGGCGGGGCCCGTTCCCCGTCGACGCAGATCGACGGTTGGCGTTCGGGCTGCCCGCGGGCAGCCCGTGGGGTCCCCGGAAGGCCCCGCAGCCCCGAATCCATTCGGTGGGTTGCTTGCGTCCCTTGCGCCGCACTCCGCAGAAGATCCATGGGTCACATAAGCGTCTCAGTCCTTGCTTTCCCTCTGCCTGCCTATGCGCTCGAGGAGTGACCAGACGGCCCGCTCGCCATGCCCGCGTAGGGCGTAGGCTATTGCCGTCAGCACCAGAGTGGCGACGATGATGACGAGCCATTGAGGGGTGGTCAGGCGGAGGGCCGTGGCGCCGCGTCCGAGGTGGGCGGCGAGCAGCACGCTGGGCAGCCGCCCGAGGAGTGCCGCTGCCACGATGGCGGCGAGGGGTATGCGGCTCAGCCCGGCCGCGAGGACGATGAGGTCGTCTGGCAGGAAGGGCAGCACGCAGACGAGAAAGAGCAGCGGCGCTCCCAGGGCACCGGCGAGCTGGTCGATCCGCGCCAGCGTCTGGGGATCGACGAGGCGCTCTACAAGCGGCCGACCCCAGCGGCGCACGAGCCAGAGCCCAGCGACCGTGCCGGCCAAGAGGCCGAGCATGCTGTAAAGCGTACCGAGCCAGGGTCCGAACAGGAACCCACTGGCAACGCTGACGGCCTGGCCGGGAATGGGTGCGAGCAGCACCTGCGCTGCCTGCAGCAGGACGACGGCGAGCGGCCCGGCCGGTCCCAGCTGCCGAACCAGGCCTTGGAGGTGCCCCGGCTCCTCGAACAGGGTGAGGAGAGGGCGGCGCCATGTGGTGAGGAGGAGCACGCACAGAGCTGCTGCGGCGAGCCCGACGAGGACTCTGGCTGCCAGCGCCGCAGCTCTGGTCCAGCGGTGGCTCATAGGGACGCTCGCTCCGTCGGCAGGGGGTGCGCCTGCCACATGCGATAGCGGTCCAGTGGCGAAAAGCCCTCTTCGAGGAGCGTCGCTCGGAGCGACCACCGGTCCTGCGGGACGAGGCAGCCGACCTCGTCCAACCCCCGCGCTTTGGCCAGCTCGATGGCAGCGGCAACCATGGCACGGAGGGCGGGTCCCCAGGCTTCCGAGGGTAGTATCGATTCGATCCACAGCCCTGAGTAGAGGAGGGTGTGCACCTCGAGAAGCTCCATTCCCGACCTGATCGCGGCCTCCTTCTCAGCGATCAGCACCGTGACGCCGGTTTCCTGCGAGCCTTTCAGGAGGCGGTCGGTCGTCAGGAGGTCGCCCCGGGCGATGGCGGCAAGCTGGTCCGCTTCGATGCGCTGCGCGAGGGGGCGCACAGCACCACCCCAGGCCGGCAGCGCGCGGGGTGTGCGGCCGCGGATGCGGTAAAGCAGCAGATCGCACGCATGCTCGGAAGGTGCAAAGCCGGCCCGCGCGAAGGCGCGGGCAGAGGCGGGGTTGTGCACACTGACGACACCACGGACGCTCTTCCGTCCGTCGGCCTGACGGCGGAGCGCCAGGAGCAGCGCTGTGGCAATCCCCTTTCCGCGCCAGTCCGGATGGACGCCGAGGAGGTCCGCCTCCAGCCGGGGGCCACCCAGCCCGAGCGTCTCCAGCCCCGACAGAAAGCCGACGACGCGGCCTGCGGCCTCGGCGAGCCACACGCGCTGCTCGGGGCGAGCAAGCCGCGCGGCTAGCTCTTGGGCAGAGTATGGGCACTCACCAAAGGACCGCTTCTCAACCTCGAGGAGCTCGAGGGCATCCTCTCGAGTGCCAGCATAGGGGCGAATGAACCAGTCTGCCAACTCTGGTTGGCCTCCATGGCGGGCGTGCAGCTAGACCCGAGCGGCAGTATAGTGGCCGGGGTACGGCGTGTCAAAGGGTGATGGCCTCGTACGTGTTCAGCCTCGCGTTCAGCGCATGGCACGGAGGTATGCTCATGAGATAGCGCCCTGGCACCCGTCCCAGCGGACCACCCGCCGCCCACGCTGCTGCTCGGAACACGCCGAGCGGCAGCCGCGATGTGCTGCAACTCCAGAGTGC
>JAIMBM010000214.1 GCA_023511475.1 Anaerolineae bacterium | reverse complement strand
GTCCTGCACCGGGCTCGTGCGAAGCGCAAAGCCCGGTTGCCGGCAGAGCGCCCCGGCAGGCTGCCTGACTGCGAATCTGCTGACCGATCTTGGATGCACCCTCCACCACACCCACAAAATGGACACCCCCGCGCTCTTGTGCTATAATCGGTCACGTTCGCGGGGCGGCCCTACCAGATGGAGGAGTGCGTTGACCATCCGCCTCTACTTCCAGGACTCCTATCTGCAGAGCTTTGAGGCCCGGGTCGAGGCGTCCCGCCACGGGCAGGCAGGCTGGGAGGTTGCCCTCGACCGCACCGGCTTCTATCCGGAAGGTGGCGGGCAGCCATCCGACAGGGGTACGCTCGGAGAGGCCTGCGTGGCCCACGTGTATGAGCAAGATGGGCAGATCTGGCACGTCCTGACTGGCGCGCCGCCCGATGGCTCCGTCTCGGCGCAGATCGACTGGGAGCGCCGTTTCGATCACATGCAGCAGCACACCGGGCAACACCTCCTCTCGGCTGTCGCCCTCGGCCAGCTAGGAGCGCAGACCCTCTCCTTCCACCTGGGGGCCGAGTCCTCAACGATCGATCTGGACCTTGCCGGCCTCACCGATGACGTGTGCCATGCCCTCGAAGATGAGGCGAACCGGCTCGTGATGGCCAGCATCCCCGTGCGGGCCTACATGGTGGAGCCCCACGACATCCCCAGACTCAACCTCCGCAAGCCGCCGACCAAAGGGGAGCAGACGCGCGTTGTCGAGATATCCGGCGTCGACCTTTCGCCCTGCGGCGGGACGCACGTGCGGAGCACCGCCGAGATCGGCCTCATCAAGGTGCGCCGCACCGAACGCTACAAGGGAGGCACACGCCTCGAGTTCCTGTGCGGCTGGCGTGCCCTGCGGGACTACCAGTGGAGGCACGCGGCTGTGTCCCTCCTTGCCCGGGAGCTCTCTGTGGCCGACCGTGAGCTCATCGAGGCGGTGCACCGTCTGCAGGCGGCCGAGCGGGAGGCCCGACAGGAAGCCGAGCACGCGCGCCGGGAACTGCTCATCCGGGAGGCCGCAGCCCTCCAGCAGGAGGCGCAGCAGGTTGGCTCTCTCCGCGTCATCGCCCGCTCCTTCGCCGCCCGCTCGGCGGCTGAGGTCAAGCACCTCGCCGGGCTGCTCGTGGCCAGGCCCGGTACAGTCGCCCTGCTTGCGACGCAGGCTCCCACCGCACGGCTCTTCTTCGTTCGTTCGGCAGAGGTCGAGCTGGACATGCGGGAGCTTATGCGTCGGGTGACCGGACGGTTCGGGGGCGGCGGCGGTGGGCGCCCCGAGGCAGCAGAAGGAGGCGGGATGGCGGCGGGAGCCATCCGAGAGGCCCTTGCCTGGGCAGTCGGCCAGCTTCGCTCAGAGGTGTTCTAGGGGAGGTGTGTGGTGCAGGTCCGGGAAGTCGCGCCTCGAGTCCTTGCGGCGACAGGTCTCATCGGTGCCAACGTCGGCCTCATCCTCACCGGCGAGCATGTTGTGCTCGTCGATGCGCCCTTTGTGCCGGGCGAGGCACGCGCCTGGAGCCGGGAGGTCGAGCGCCTCGGCCGGGGTCGCCCCTGCTACATCGTCAACACCGATTACCACCTCGATCACACGCTCGGCACCTGCTACCTCCCCCGCGGTCTCGTCATCGCCCACGAGGCGACGTGGAAGTACCTGCGCAGTCTCTCCGTCGAGGCAGCCATCCAGAAAGCGGTGGAGATAGCCGAGGGCCGTGTAGAGGACCTGGCCGCGCAGCTTACAGACCTGTCCATCGTAACCCCACAGCTCACTCCCGGCAAGTCCATGAGCCTCTGGAGCGGGGGCGAGCAGATCGACATCCTCCATCTGCCTGGACACACCGCCGCCACGCTGGGCGTGTACCTGCCAGCGCACGGAGTGCTCTTCTGTGGCGATACCATCGCCAACGGCTGCCACCCCTACGCCGGCGATGCCGACTCGCTGCAGTGGCTGGAATCTCTCGCCCTGATCCGCTCCCTCAACGTGAAGACCATCGTGCCGGGCCATGGGCCTGTCGGAGGCCCGGAGATCATCGAGCCAATGCAGGAGTATATAACCGAGCTCCGACAACGCATCGAGGAGTGCTTTCTCGCCGGACACACGCGCCGGGAGACGGTCGATCGCGTCAGACCCCTCGACGCCTTCCCCGTCCCATCCGGTGAGGAGGACCGACTCCGGCGCCTGTTACGCGCCAGCGTCGAACGCATATACGACGAGATCAAGCGGTCCGCGACGCGCAATCGCCAGCGGACGTAAGTGCGCGTGTAACGCCCCGGCCCCAAGCCCCTGGCAGACACCACCGTCGGCCTTGCACGCGACTGAGCGCAGGGGTATAATCGAATCGCAGCCGCGCACCCACCTGCGGCTGATGAGGTCCATGAGGGTTGGGAATCACAATGGATCACTGGCGTCGCACTGAGGCTGGCCTCTTTCTCGAGAGGGGGGAGGCCCTCGAACAGGTCGGGCGCCTCGACGAGGCCATGAGCGAGTTCAAGAGGGCGATCAGGGCGGACCCCGGGTTCGCCGAAGCCCATATGGCCTTGGGCTACCATTACCGGCGCAAGAACCTCCTGAGCAAGGCCGCTGAAGAGTTCCGCACGGCAGCCGCGTTGGCGCCCTCATATGATAGCTACTTCAACCTTGGCCACGTGCTCGTCGACCTCGGGCAACCCCAGGCAGCGATTGAGGCGTTCCAGCGCTGCCTCGCCCTTTCGCCGGGGGACCCGGCGGTCGCCTACGAGATCGCCTACGCGCACTACTGCGCCGGCGAGTATGCCGCAGCCCTCGAGAATGTGCAGGCGCTCCTCTCCGCCAGCCCCGATGACTGGGAGTTGCACCACCTGGCCGGAAGCTGCCACCTCGCCCTCGGACGCTATGAAGCAGCCCGCCAGGAGTTCGAGCGGGCACTCGAGCTCCTGCCGCCGGGCGAGGATGACACGGACCTTCAGGAAGCCCTGCAGGTTGCCCTCCGCTATGGAGAGTTCCCCTCCTTCGACCCTGCGAACCTGAAGGCGCGTCTGTACGCCGAGCATGGCGTAGTGTGCCTCGGTTCTCTTGGCGACGATGGACTCCACATCAGCCCACAACCCCGGGACCGGCTGAGCTACCAGGATCTGGCGCGTACCTTGCAGCGCTTCCATGCTCTCCGTCTGCGCTGGCGCTGGGGGTTTGACGCCATCGTGCCGGTCGACCAGCGCTCGATGCCACTGGCCGTGGCCCTTGCCCACTCCATGCGCAAGCCGATCGCCCACCCGGACTACTGCCCGAGGCACGGCCGGGCACTGGTGGTTTCGGCGACTATAGATTTGCCCGAGCTGCTCGGAGTGGTCTGCGAGCACATCCCCGGGCGCTACATCACCTTCACCGCTGCGATTGATGAGGCCTCGCTGGAGCGTGTGGTGCCCGATGTCATCGGCCTGGTCACGACCATGCGAGTTAGCCTGCCGTGGGACCCGGGCCATGGCCGCGGCAGCGTGGCACTATCCGCCAGGGAGATCAACGCGACGCTCAAGTCGCTGCCCATCGACGACAATCTCGCGCAGCAGGTGCGCTATTACGCCAGCCAGCACCGGCGGCTCCGCTTCTTCATGCGCCGGGATACCAGCAGCTAGACCGGCATGGATGAACTGTACGCGGCCACAGCCAACGCCCTGCGCTCCGGCGAGCGCGTGGCCCTCGCCACGATTATCCAGGCTGAAGGCTCAACCCCCCGTGGCCTTGGAACGCAGATGTTGATCTGCGAATCCGGGCGAACGCTCGGTACCATAGGCGGAGGCAGCCTTGAGGCGCGGGTTCTGCAGGACGCCTGCGCGGCCCTCGCCAGCGGGCACTCGCAGCTCAGACACTACTCGCTGCACGCCGCCGAGGGGGAGAGCCTGGGCATTTGTGGCGGTGCCATCCAGGTCTTCATACACGTGCTCCTGCCAGCCGACAGGTTGGTCATCATCGGCGCTGGCCACGTCGCCAGGCCACTGGCACAGCTGGCCGCGGCCGTCGGGTTCGACGTCCTCGTCGTCGACGACCGACCCGAGTACCTGACCCCCGAACGCTTCGCTCAGGTCAGGACACAGCTCGTCTCCTTCTCACACCTGCCCGCACAGCTCCCGCTCGACGGCCGCACTTTTGCAGTGATCGCGACCCGCTCCCACGAGCACGACGAGGAGGTCCTGCGGCAACTGGTGCAGCAGCCACTCGCCTACCTCGGGCTCATGGGGAGCCGCGCCAAGGTCAGGCTCTTGTTCCAGCGGCTGGTTGCGGAAGGATGCAGCCCGGAGCAGCTGGCACGAGTGTGCGCGCCCATTGGGCTCGACATCGGAGCCGAGACCCCCGAGGAGATCGCCATCAGCATCGTCGCCGAGCTGGTCCGAACGCGGCGCGGCGGAACGGGCCGGCCCCTGAGCCAGCTAGCGCGCTGCGCCCCGTCGCCGACAAGCGAGCCCTCAGAGCAGGCCGATGGCTGAGCGAGCCTTTCCCCATCCGGACGATCAGTTGTCGCACCGGGTCGTGTCGTGTGCGTACGGGCTGGTCGTCATCCGTGGCGCCGGCGACCTGGCGACAGGTGTCGCCCACCGGCTACACCGCTGTGGCTTCCACGTGGTCATGACCGAGATCGCCCAGCCCCGCGCGCTGCGCCGGGCCGTGAGCTTTGCCAGCGCAGTGTACGAGGGCAGCATCGCCGTCGAGGGCGTCACCGCCCGCCTGGTGGGGTCAGCAGCAGAAGCCATGGCCGTCGCAGACGCCGGCGAGGTCGCCGTCCTCGTCGACCCGGATGCCCGTGAGGCCCTGTCCCTTCGACCGGAAGTCCTGGTAGACGCCATCATGGCCAAGCGCAATCTGGGCACGCATGCCGATGATGCCCCCATCGTGATCGGCCTTGGGCCGGGGTTTGTCGCCGGCAAGGACGTTCACTCCGTAGTCGAGACGGCCCGCGGCCACCATCTCGGCCGGCTGATCGTCGCGGGCTCCGCTGAGCCCGACACCGGCGTGCCGGGAGCGGTCCACGGCTATGCCCGCGAGCGCGTGTTGTGGTCCCCTGCCGACGGCGTCTTCGTCGGCCTGCGACGCATCGGCGAGCCGGTGCGTGCGGGCGACCCCGTCGCCCGCGTTGGAGACGCGCTGGTGTGTGCAGAAGTTGGCGGCGTCCTGCGTGGCCTCCTGCACGATGGGCTCGCCGCACGGGCAGGCGAGAAGGTCGGAGACGTCGATCCCCGCGGGGTTCCCGAGTACTGTACCACCATTTCGGACAAGGCCCGCGCCATCGCCGGCGGCGTGCTGGAAGGCATCCTGTTCGCCCGGCGGCACCCGGCAAGCCGTTAAGATGCCTGCGCGCGCCTGCGTTCGGGGGCACCCTGGCCGCAGGCACCCGGTTGGCTCCACCCCGCAACCCTCCATCGCTCGCTGCGAACGCGTACCCGGGTAGGGTGCACCCAGGATGCGTCATTGCCCGGGCTGCAGCCGGGTGTTTGACCACCGGAGTGGTGCCAAGCGCAAAGCCCGGTTGCCAGCAGGGGCCGCTCGCGGGCTGCCCGGCTGCGAGTGTGCCGACCGATTCTGGATGGACCCTGGGCGCGCCTGTTCTGGATCGGGTGCTGCGCATGGCACGGAGCCAGGCCGTTGGGAACTCCGCCCATGGGGAATCACCATTGTGCCGGCCTGCGGAGGTCCCCCCACCCCTGCACCCCGATACGCGCCAACTTTGCCAGCGTGCGCTCTTCGATAAGCGCGCCCACCTCGACTTTGGCCTTTCGCCGCGCGCCCCAACATCACGCAGAAGCCGTCGCAATGGCCCCCAGCGCCCCTGTGGTTGCGGACCCCTCCCCCTTTCCCCCTTCAGGGGCGGACAGGTGTCTTTTTTCCCCCACAGAAGGGCCCAAAAC
>JAIMBM010000213.1 GCA_023511475.1 Anaerolineae bacterium | reverse complement strand
CTTCCCCGCCGCTTGTGCGGCGGGGAAGGGGGCCGGGGGGATGGGGCATCGCACCTCGAGTGTCTTGCCTACGCCAGTGGGGCGACCTGTCCGCCTCTGAACCGTGTTGGAGGGGGCCCATTTCCTGGGGTCGCACCATCGGGAAAGAGCGCCACCGGGCAGCGGCCACCCACATCCTCTCGGAAAAGCTGCGGCGGTAGGATGGGGCAGCGGATGCCCTCCGCCATGAGCCGGCGGCAGAGGTGACATAGTGGCAGCCCCACCACGTTCTGATAGCAGCCGCGGATGCGCGCTACGGGGCGAAAGCCGGGGTGCTGCACGGCGTAGGCACCGGCCTTGTCGAAGGGGTCGCCGGAGGCAACATAGGCGGCGATCTCGGCGTCGGAGTAGCGGCGCATGCAGACAAGCGTCGATACCACGTCCACCACGGTGTGCCCGGCGGCCCGCACGGCTACCGCCGTCAGGACGTGGTGCCGCCGGCCGCGCAGCCGCCGCAGCATCGCCTCCGCCTCCCCGGCCGAGCGCGGCTTGCCGAGCCTCTCCCCCCGATGGACGACGGCCGTGTCGGCGGCCACGACGACGGCTCTGGGCCGGTCGAGCGCCTCGGCCTTGGCGGCGGCCACCCGTGCGGTGACCTCGGCCGGCGTATCGCCGCCGATGGCCTCCTCGTCGATATCGGCCGCCTCTACGGTGACCGTCAGCCCGAGCCGCCGCAGCAACTCGAGCCGCCTCGGCGAGGCCGAGGCCAGGATGATGGGCGGTTCCCTCATCGCGCCTTACCTGTGCTGTCGCCGGGGCGCGCAGGTGTCGACGGGTTGCCGCCGCGACACCACCACGTGAGGGTCGGTCGGATGGCAACCTCTCTTCCTCTTATCTTGCCCCGTATGCGTTTCGGTGCTACAATCCCGGCCCAGGGAAAGGGCCGGGCTTACCCGATTATACCACGCCCGCCGGTCCTGCCAACCATGTTCGTGCCGGAAGGAGTGCTGATGAGGGTCGACGGCCGCGCGGCCGACGAGCTGCGCCCGGTAGAGATGATCACCGGCTACCAGGAGTACGCCGAGGGGTCGGTGCTGATCAGCATGGGCAAGACCCGCGTGCTCTGTGCGGCCACGGTGCAGGACTGTGTGCCGAGCTGGATGAGAGGCCAGGGGCAGGGCTGGGTGACGGCCGAGTACGCCATGCTCCCACGCGCGACGCGAGAGCGCACCCCCCGCACGCCGTCAGGCCGCGCCACTGAGATACAGCGGCTCATCGGGCGGGCACTCCGGGCCTCGATCGATGTCCGTGCCCTCGGCGAGCGCACGATCACCGTCGACTGCGACGTGCTGGTGGCCGACGGGGGCACCCGGACGGCGGCGATCACCGGCGGGTACGTCGCGCTTGCGCTTGCCGTCGAGCAGCTGGTGAAGAAGAACCAGGTGCGCCGCCAGGTCTGGAAGGCGCCTGTGGCCGCGGTGAGCGTTGGCCTCGTGGATGATGAGCTGCTGCTGGACCTCTGCTACGCCGAGGACTGTCGGGCTCAGGCCGACTGCAACGTAGCCATGAACGCACGCGGGCAGATTGTCGATATCACGGCCACTGCGGAGGGGGATTGCTTCACGCGCGAGCAATTCGACCGGATGCTCGAGATGGCGAGCGCGGGAATCCGTCAGCTCGTCCAGATGCAGCGGCAGATCCTGGGGCGGTGAGGAGGTCGATGTGGTCACGCGGGCTGAGGCCTGGGCGCTGCTCAACGAGTACGTGAAGAACCCGAACCTCGTCAAGCATGGGCTGGCCGTCGAGGCGGCCATGCGCGCCTATGCTCGACGCTTTGGAGAAGATGAGGAGCTGTGGGGCATTGTCGGGCTCTTGCACGACCTGGACTATGAGCGCTACCCGGATATGATGCAGCACTCTGCAGCCGGAGCGGCCATCCTCGCCGATCTGGGCTATCCGCCCGAGATCGTTCATGCCGTCCGCGCCCACAACCCGGCCCACGGTGAGCCGAGGACGACGCTGCTTGACCGGGCGCTCTATGCAGTTGACGAGCTGACCGGCCTCATCGTTGCCGTTGCCCTGGTGCGGCCGACCAAGAACGTGCTCGACGTGGACGTGCAGGCAGTGAGAAAAAAGTGGCATGACGGGGCCTTTGCCCGTGGGGTCAACCGGGCCGACATCGAAGCAGGTGCGGCGGAGCTAGGGGTAGAGCTGGCGGACCACATCGGGGTCGTGCTGACGGCGATGCAGGGGATCGCCGCAGAGCTGGGCCTGGCAGGCAGGCCACAGCAGTAACTCATGCGAGCAAAATGCGTCTCTTTGTCTGAAGGAAAACGTGGGCCTGAAGGCTGATGTCCCGCTGCCCACCGGACGGGTGCGCTCGAGCCGGGACGGCGGGCAGGGGTCGCTTGGCCACCGTGCTTTGATCCTGGGAGCTACCATCCCGTCGTCGAACCCTTGCGGATCCTGACCACCTACCTCCCCACTCTCGCCTCTTGCAGGCTGTAGCCGCAGACCCGGATCGGCTTTCTGGGGCGCGGAACGGCCCAGGCTCTCAGTCAAAGCATCGTCTGGAGCGCAGCAGCCATGAGCGCGCGGACGGATCGTTCCAGCCTCCAAATGCGATCGGATGGCGCGGTACTGCTGCGTCAGGCTGCCACGTGTTAAGCAGGGGTTGGGGTTAGCCCAACCTGGCCGGACGTATCTGGACTCTGACGGACGCGAGGCGGGAGGTGAGGTGACATGAAGTGCCCACACTGTGGCTGGGCTATCAGGGGCAGGCTCCACTTCTGTCCAAACTGCGGGGGAGAGCTTCCAAGGGTTGAGGTGAGTCGGGCGTGCCCACACTGCGGCGCACGGGTGGCGGGGAGTGTCTCCGTCTGTCCGACGTGCGGCGAATCCCTCAGCGCCGCCCGCGCGCCGGCCGCGGCCGGACCTGCGGCGCCGACTGCTCCACGCCGTGAGCCGCCTGCGGCCGCACCGCCTGCACCGGCGGCTCCACGCCGTGAGCCGCCTGCGGCCGCACCGCCTGCACCGGCAGCTCCGCGCCGTGAGCCGCCTCCGCGGAGGACCCGTCCGCTGCGGCTGGCGCGCCGTGCGGCCCGGCGTCCGGCGGCACCTGCGCCGCCCGCGAAGGTGGCCGAGCCGCCCTCTGCTCAGCCGGTTCCGGCTCCAGCGCCGCAGGCCGGTGCCGGGCCAGCGCCGCAAGCAGAGCCCTCGCCCGAGGTTGCCCGCCCCGCGCCAAAGGCGCCCCCTCGCCGGAGATGGACGGGCAGGCTCGCCGTCTTTGGGCTGACGCTGGCGGGAGCTCTGGCCGTCACCGTGGCGATGGCGCAGGGACCTGCCGGCCTCGAGTTGCGCAGGGTGGAGCTTCCCCGTGTGGAGATGCCTGACCTCTCGCCTCTCTTCCATAGGGTGACGGCGATGGTTCGGCCGGCCGTCGTCGACACGCCAACGCCCACCCTCGAGCCCACCGAGCCGCCAACGCCAACGCTCGAGCCCACGTTCACGCCGACGCCGGCACCGCCCACGGCCACGCCCGAGCCGACCAGCACTCCACCGCCTCCCGCGCCCCTGGTGCACACCGTTGCGCGAGGGGAGACGCTCGCGGTCATCGCCCAGAGGTACGGAGTGACCGTGGCCGAGCTGATGGCGGCGAACAACCTCTCGTCGGAGGTGCTGGGGGTCGGACAGCAACTGGTCATCCCTGGCCAGACGCAAGCCTCGCCTTCCCCGGGGGCGACTCTGCCGGCCGTGCACGTCGTGCAGTCGGGCGAGAACCTGCTCCTGATCGCCCAGCGGTACAGCCTGACCGTGGCGGCGCTGATGGAGGCGAACGGCCTGACCAGCAATGACGTCCTCCGGGTCGGGCAGGAGCTGAGGCTGCCGGGTGGCGCGCCAACGCCGATGGCTACCGAAGCACCGACCCTCACGCCCACGCCGACCGTCGCGGCCACCACAACGTCGGTGCCGGCGCCGACGGCGAGCGTGGCCTACGAGTTCCCGGCGCCCAACCTGCTCACCCCAGCCAATGGCGCCACCGTCGAGGGCGCGGAGGATGTGATCCTCAACTGGACATCGGTTGGCCTGCTGGGCAACGACACCTGGTACGTCGTGCGCGTCTGGCGGGACGATCCATCGGAGCCGGCGCCGTCCACGGGTTGGACGCGCACGACCGCCTGGCGTATACCGGCTTCCTTCCAGCCGCAGGCCGGGGCAAAGTCCCGTCGCTTCTGGTGGTCGGTGACGGTTATGCGGCTCCGGGAGGGTCAGACTCCCCTGGCCGTCAGCCCCGAGAGCTCCCAGCGCTGGTTCGAGTGGAAGTAGGGGCGACGCGGGTCAGCCCGCGACCTGCTCGAAAACCCGCAGCCAGTTGCCGCCGAGGACCTTGCGGATGGCCTCCTCACTGTAGCCGCGGGCCGCGAGCCCGGCGGTGATGGCGGGGAAGGCGGTGGCATCGGACATGCCCGCGAGCGGGGGGCCATCGTACCCGTCCAGGTCCGAGCCGAGGCCCACGTGGTCTATGCCGGCGACGCGGACGATGTGGTCGATGTGGTCCAGCAGTGTGTCGACGTTCTGGCGCTCCCGCTCGGCGGCGACGAACGAGGGCACAAAAGTCGCCCCAACGACCCCGCCCTTGGCGGCCAGAGCCTCGAGCTGCTCGTCGGTCAGGTTGCGGGGATGGTCGCAGATGGCGCGCGCATTGGCGTGGGAGGCGATGACCGGGTAGTCGCTCAGGGCAAGGACGTCGCGGACGCCGGCCGGCGAGAGGTGGGCGACGTCGACCATGATCCCGAGCCGGTTCGCCTCTTTGACCAGACGCACCCCGAACTCGGTCAGGCCGCCGCCGGTGCGGGCCTCGCCGACGCCGTCGGCCGCCTCGTTGCGCGCGCTCCAGGTGATCCCCAGGTTGCGCAGCCCCAGGCGGTAGAGGATGCGCAGCACCCCCAGATCTCCACGCAGCGCCTCCGCACCCTCGAGGCCGATGATTCCCGCCAGTCGTCCCTCCGCCTTGGCCCGACGGATGTCGGCAGCTCGCGTGGCGAGGACGAGGTCGGGCGCCTCTGATGCGGTCTCGTAGAAGACGTCCAGCAGACGCAGCGCCTGCCAGGTCGGATCGGCGCCGCCAAGCACCGGGGGCCGGGCGTAGAGGGCAAAGACCTGGGCGGTGACCCCGCCCTCCTTGAGTCGTGGCAGGTCCGCGTGGCCGCGGTCGGATCGCTGGAGGAGGGAGCGCCTGTCCTCGAGAGCAGAGAGGAGCGTGTCGCAGTGGGCGTCGATGACGATGGCGGAATGGTGGAGGGCCTGGATGTCCAAGGGCGTCTCGCTTTCTGGGAGGAAAGGCACCGGCGTGCCGGGGCACGGATGCCGGGCGGGCGGGTCGCGCTCGTGGTGACCCGCGTGGACCCAGGAGAGGCACAGGGCACACTCTCGCCAGCAGTATAGCCAGAGTGGCGATAGCGGGCAATATGGCGTATCCCTCGTAGCTGTTCAGACTCGCCTTCAGCGCGCGACACCGAGACAAGCTGCCGGTAGCCCTGCCCGTCGGGATCGGCTTTGCGCCGCCTCCTCGGGGGCCCCCCTCCCCCTATCCCCATAGGCGCTAACCTATGGGAGGCCAGCGTGCTCTCTTCCACAAGTGCCCCCACCCCTCGCCCCGCCCCCGCCGCGGCGGGGGCGGGGGATCCAAATAAAGGGGGTGTCCGCGGGCGGCGAAGCCGCCCGCGGACACCCCCTTTATTTGGATTCCCCGCCCCCGCCGCGGCGGGGGCGGGGGTAGGGGTGGGGGTTTGAAGATGGAAGGTCCTTACGCCTGCACAGGGGGCGGAGCCTGTCCGCCCCTGAACCGCGGCGGGGGAGGGGAAAACCAAATAAGGGGGTGCGGGGGGGGGGGGGGGGGGCCCCCCCCCCCCCCCCCC
>JAIMBM010000212.1 GCA_023511475.1 Anaerolineae bacterium | reverse complement strand
GGGTGGGGCTACTTCGCGCCTAAACAGGTGGATGGAGGCTGTCCGCCCCCGTAGAGGGTCAGGATAGGGCGCAGCGCCTGCCAGGCTGCGGGCACGTGCTCGGGCGGCATAGCGCATCCTCACACGTGGAACGAGAAGCCGCGCTCAAAGTGATGGGCGCTGCCGGCTCATCCGGGGAGGCCCCAGAGGGGAACGCCTGCCTGCCGCATAGCGGCGCTAGCCGTTCCACCCCTCCAGGAACTTGAGCCAGGACTGGTTGGCCTGCAGGTGCGGGCCAAAGAGATAGAGGTTGGTCGGCCGTGGCTCGTAGGGGACGTGCAGGAGCTGCATGCGCGCTTCCTCGGGGGTGCGGCCGCCCTTGCGACGGTTGCAGGCGGGGCAGGCGGAGACCAGGTTCGTCCAGGTGTGCTGCCCGCCGCGGTGCCGCGGGACCACATGGTCCATGGTCAGCGAATGGGTCTGCACGCCGCAGTACTGGCAGGTGTAGTTATCCCGCCGAAAGACCTCCCGCCGCGTCAGCTTGACGCGCGGCCGCGGCCGGCGGATCAGGTAGGAGAGACGGATCACCGATGGGAAGGGGATCGTCAGGCTGGCACTGTGCAGCTCCCCCCGCCCGTTCTCGACGATCTCGGCCTTGCCGCCGACGAGCATCCCGACGGCGCGTCGCACGTCGCACACGTTCAGGGGCTCGTAGTTATGGTTAAGCACCAGTACAGCAGAGTCTGAGCCTTGCATTATCGTCACCTATCGGGAGTATAGCACTTTCGGGTGGCCACGTCAATCTTCCCGCCTGCGCAGCCGCCAGTACGCTACCCCCTGATAGTACGCCACGAGAATGCTGAGCAGCAGGCCATGCCCCCCATCCCGATATCCCTTGAGAGCCACAAAGCGCCGCCAGAACTCGCGCGCCGGCTGCCCGAGCAGGCTCCGCCACCGCGGGCGCACCCCGCAAGCACGGAGCGCGCGCGCATGCAGCGTCGCATAGTGGTCCTGCTTGCGCAAGAACTCCCCGACCGTGCGATAGTTATAGTGCACCAAAGCATTCCGCAGATACCCGGCCTCCCCATCGAGGATCACAAGCTCGTGCACGGGGCGCATCGGATCGTACCGCGCCCGGTCGCGGCGCATGAGTCGCAACTGGTAGTCGGGGTACCAGCCGGCATGACGAATCTCACGGCCCCAGATGATGTTGTGTCTGGGCACCCACCACCCCACCGGGGACTCCCGCCGGATGACCTCCCGCACCTCCTCCGCCAGCTCCAGGGTGACGCGCTCATCGGCATCCAGGGAGAGCACCCAGTCGTAGCGGGCAAGCGAGAGCGCCGCCTGGTGCTGATCGGCAAAGTCGGTGAAGACGCGCTCGAGGACGCGCGCCCCCGCCTCGCGAGCCAGGTCGGCCGTCCGGTCGGTCGTGCGCGGGTCAAGGACGACCAGGCGCTCGTCCGCCCAATCCACACTCCGCAGGCACTCGACGATGTTGCGCTCCTCATCGCGCGCGAGTGTGACGACCGAGAGCCCGCTCACGGCGCGTCTCTCCCCAGCTCGAGGACCCGTGTGCAGGCCGCCAGGCGCCTCTGGGCCGCCTCGGGGTCAAGCTCGCCTCTCTGCGCGACCCGGCGAACTCGCGCCATCTCGCGGCGCAGCCCGAGCGCCACAATCCGGCGCACCGCCCAGCGGTACAGCGGCCCATTGTGCTTCGCGAAGAGACGGTAGCGGCTACGCCAGAGGGCGACGAACATCTCCTCCCGGAACTGGCGCGCCGAACGCCCCTCGAGGTGCACAATCTCGGCCCTGGGCACGCAGTAGATGTGCCACCCCGCCTTCTTGATGCGCCGGCACCAGTCGATCTCCTCGCAGTACATGAAAAAGGCCTCGTCGAGGAGGCCAGCCTGGAGCGCCGCCTCGCGGCGCACCATCATCGCGGCGCCGAGGGGGTGGTCGATCTCGAAAGGCCTGCCACCCTGATACAGCCGCCGCGGGTACCGGCCATTGAGCCGGCTGCCCAGCAGCCGGTGATGGGGCACAAAAAAGTCAAAAAAGGCCATACAGAGGGTAGGGTAGCGAAAGGCCGAGTGCTGAAAGCTGCCATCCTCATAGACGAGGCGGGCGCCGGCAACCCCGGCCCGCGGGTTGCGGTCCATGAACGACAGCATCTCGGCCAGCGCCGCGCCGCGGACGAGCGTATCGGGATTGAGGAGCATCGCCAGGTCCGGGCCGCCCTCCTCCGGAAACCCGAGGGCGCGCAGCCCCTGATTCGTGGCAGCGGCAAAGCCGGCATTCTCCTCGTTGGCCAGGAGTCGCACCTTCGGAAACTCGGCCCGGACCATATTCACCGAGCCATCCCCCGAGGCGTTGTCGACGACGACCACCTCCGCATCGAGGCCGCTCGCCTGCACGCTCGCCTCGACGGCTCCGAGGCACCGCCGCAGGTGTTCGCGCACGTTGTAGCTCACGATCACAATGCCGAGTCGCACCACGTCGGCACCCTCCCAGGCCGGCGACGTCGCATCCTACAGCTCCTGCCGTCGGAAGTGCAGCCACGCACCAATGAGCGCCGCCGCGAGGACAGCCAGGGACACCCCCAAGGCCAGCCACTCCCCCTCGCCCGGCCGGCCTATCCCCAGTCGGCCCGCCCAGCTCAGGAGCGCCGTCGGGGAGGCGCGCCCAACCCGGGGCAGTGCGCCGAGGATCAACAAGAGGGCCCAAAGGCCAAAGGCCAGCACCCCTGCCATGACCGTGCTCGCAGCGAGCGTGCTCGCCAGAAAAGTCAGCGCCAGCACCACCAGCAAGTACAGCCCGGCCAGCAGATTCATGAGCACAAACCCGCCAGGCTCCGGCCCATTGAACAGGAGCAGGGAGTAGTAGCAGGCCGACACCATGCAGAGGCCCAGCGCGAGTGCCAGCGCGAGCGCCAGCCCGAGGAACTTGGCGCCGAGGAAGGCTCCCCGCGAGACGGGCTTGGCCAGGACCATCGGGAGCGTGCCCCGCTCCTTCTCCCCGCTCACGGCCCCCATCGCCACCAGCAGCACCACCAGAGGCAGCGACTGAGTAAGGTTCTTGATGTACTGAGACACAACGTCAGCTGCCGATGGAGGCGGCAGCTGGAAGACCACCCCCGGAGTCGTCGCCGCCAGCCATCGAAGCAGGTCCGGAGTCAGCCTGGCCGTGATCGGGGCCAGCAGGCCAAAGAAGATAAAGACGGCGCAGAGCACCCACAGGCGCCGCGTCCGCCACTGCTCCAGAAGCTCTTTCCGAATCAGAGCCTTCGTCCGCATGGCCCGCCCTCTAGACCTCCAGGAGTCGCACGAACACGTCCTCCAGCGTCGGGAGCACCTGCTCGTAGCGCACCAGATTGCCGCCCAGCGTCCCCAGCACCGTCGGCAGCTCCTCCCGGGCCCGCGAGGCATCGCGGGCCATCAGCCGCAGGAGGTTCCCCTCCTGCACCACCCGCCCCGCCCACGGAAGGCCGCGAAGGCGCTCCGCAAGGCCCGGAGCCTCGGCAGCCGTCTCGATCTCAAAGACCGGCGCTGCATAGCGCTGCCGCAGCTCCTCCTTCCCGGCCTGCGCCAGAAGCCTCCCCTGGGCAATGATCGCCACCTGCTGGCAGACCCTCTCCACATCCGCAAGGATATGGGTCGACATGAATACCGTCGTCTCTTCGGCCAGCCGCTCGATCAGGCCGAGCACGTCGCGCCGTCCCAGAGGGTCCAACGCCGACGAGGGCTCGTCCAGCAGGAGCACCTCCGGCCTCCCAACCAGCGCTTGTGCGATGCCGAGGCGCTGCCGCATGCCCCGCGAAAAGCCTCCGATCCGCCGGCGCGCCGCCTCGCGCAGGTTGACCAGCTCCAGCAGCTCGTCGGCCCTGCGGCGAGCCTCCGGACCGCTCAGTCCCACGAGCGCCCCCACGAACACCAGGTACTCCCGCGGCGTCATCCAGCCGTAGAAGGCGGGCTCCTCGGGCAGATAGCCGACCGAGCGTCGCACCGCCGGGTCTTCGCGCGACACCGGCCGCCCGGCAATCCTCGCCTCTCCGGCCGTCGGCGCGATCAGCCCGGCGAGAATCTTCATCGTGGTCGTCTTGCCCGCACCGTTCGGCCCGAGGAAGCCAAACACGACCCGGCGCGGTACCTCGAGGTTCAGGCCGTCCAGGGCCAGCACCGCGCCGTAGCGTTTGGTCAGACCCCGGCACTCGATCGCCAGCCCAGCCATCCCTCACTCTTCCCGGCCGAACAGGAAGTAAACCACCGGCCCGATGATGTTGAAGAGCACGATGACAATCCCCCACACCCACTTGTTGCCGCCACGGACCCGCTCCCGGTGCACGAGGTCCCACAGCGCCGCCGCCAGCAGCGCGAGTTGGAGGACGATCAGCGGGAGCAAGAGGAGCAGGAACCTCGCGGTATCTGAGCTCATCGCTTTGACCTCCTGAGGACGGTCCGATGGTCCGGCCCCTCAGAACTCGATCGTGATCTGCGTGTTCTCGACGCGGTCCATGACGATCCAGACGCTCTCGTGGATCAGGCCCGCCCAGAAGTAGGGCGCGACACGGACCGTCTTCTGGGTGATGCGCAGACCGCCCGTCACGGTGACCGTCTGCCCGGGCATCAGGTACTTTTCGCCATCGATGATGGTCAGCTCGTCATCGCGGCCGAGCTGCCAGCGGAAGGGATACGTGCGCCCCGCCGAGTTCCCCTCATAGTCCAGGCCCACGCGGAAGAGACCAGGCTCCTCTGGCATGTCCACAGTATTAAAGTTCTCGTCCATGGTGTAGACGTAGCCGGGCTCCGGCCCTTTGGTCCGCACCGGTACGGTGCCGGTGTTGCGCACGGTGCAGGTGAAGGTCAGCGTATCGCCGAGCCTGACGATCGGTGCCGACCACTCGACGGCGCTGTTGACGATCTCCACCTGCGGCACACCGCCGTTGACGATGGTCAGGGGACCGCTCACCTGCGCCTTGTTGCCGACGGCATCCTCGGCCTCCACCACCAGGGTGTAGGTGCCATCGGCGGGCGGCTGCGCCCCAAGGTCTACGCCACCATCATAGTCATGCTGATGGCTTCCTGCGGACCCCATCCTGCGGATCTTGTCCTCGGGAACGGGGTACCGCTCGCCTGTCTTGCTCAGCAGGTAGACGTCGACGCGGGTAGCCTCCTTGGTCAGATAGTAGCCGATGGTCACCCGGTCGCCGATACCGTCGCGGTTCGGGGTAAAGATGGGCGGGCTGATGGAGAGGTTCTCGATGCGAAGCGCCTCCGAGTCTCCGCCCTCAATCCTGAGCGGCCGCTCGAGGCTGGCAACGTTGCCGGCACGGTCGACCGCCTCGATTACACAGGAGTAGCTCCCATCTGGCAGCAACCGGCCGTCGACGGTCCCTCCGAAGAGGACCTGATAGGGCTCCCGCGAGTAGGCCCGCGGGCTCTCCTTGCGGAAGTAGTGTCGGTTCCCAGCGGCGTCGACGAAGTAGATCGACACTCTGGCCGAGCGCCCGAGCCGATAGCTGATGAGCGTGACGTCATCTTTGCCGTCGGCGTTCGGGGAGATCTGCGCCGGGTGCACGGTCAGGTCCGAGAGCCAGGGTCTGCTGCCGCAGCCGACCACGCCAAGCTGCAGCAGCAAGACGGCAACCAGAAGCCCACGCGCGAGCGACACTCTCACAGCCTTTTCTCCTCAGTGCAGGACGGAGGCCCGGGCCGCGGCGCGCCTGCAGCCCGACCTGTGCGAGCCCAGCCGCTCTCCTTGACTGTCGGCGGAGCGTACAGTCCCGGGCGGGCAGTGTACCACGGCGAGAAGGAGTGCGTCAAATGGCTTGGCAGCCCAGGGTGCAGTTCAACTTTGGGGCAGCCCGCGCCCGGCCACGTTGTGCCGGGCCCCTCGCCCCGCCGGCCCCCGGGGGGGCCCCCGG
>JAIMBM010000211.1 GCA_023511475.1 Anaerolineae bacterium | reverse complement strand
GCGCATGCAGCGCAGGGGAGAGGGCGCGCCGCCCCCGCGTGACCGCGCCCCGCGGTCCTCACTGCGAACGCTCCGGGCGGCAGCGGCAAGGGTCCGCCCGTCGAGCGCTCCGGCGGCCTGGCCCCAAACAGCCGTCGGGACGGGCGGGCGGGGTCGGGGAGAGGGCGCTCCCCGGCCCGGCCCGCGCAGGCTGACATACGAGGAGGCACTATGAGCTTCCGTGAGGTATTGGCCGAGCGCCTGTTCGGAGACCTGATCCGCCGCCGCGTGGCGCAGGCGGTCAAGGTAGTCGACGACCGCTGGTGGGCGCAGATCGGCGGAGGTCCCGGCACACAGGACCGGCCCTGGCACGAGGCCCGCGGCGAGCTGGACAACGCCCTCGAGGCCTGGCGCACCAATCCGCTGGCCTTCCGCATTGTCGCCCTCGCCAGTGATTTCGTCATCGGCCGGGGCATCGAGGTGCGCTCGAGCGTCCCCTGGGTGCAGGAGCTGGTGACCGCCTTCTGGAACCATCCCCTGAACCGTCTGCCGATGCGCCTCCACCGCTGGTGCGACGAGCTGACCCGCTCCGGAGAGCTGTTCCTCGTCCTCTCCACGAACCCGGGCGACGGACTCTCCTACGTGCGAGAGGTACCGGCGGCGCGCATCGACCGGATCGAGACCGCTCCCGGCGACCTCGAGCGCGAACTGCGATACCACGAGGTCGCCTCCGGCCGCGAGGGCGACATCGAGGGGCGCTGGTGGCCCGGCCCCGGCGCTGCGGACGCCCGCGAGGTGCCGCAGCTCATGCTTCACTATGCCATCAACCGTCCGGTCGGCGCACTGCGCGGACAGGGCGATCTCGCGCCCATCCTGCCCTGGCTCAAGCGCTACAAGGAGTGGCTGGAGGACCGGGTGCGCATCAACCGCTACAAGAGCGCTTTCCTCTGGCAGGTGACGATCAAGAGCGCCGGGCCGGGGGTGCTCGAGCGCAAGCGGGCGCAGTACCTGCGACCGCCGGCACCGGGATCGGTCATCGTCACCGACGAGCTGGAGGAGTGGAAGGCCGTGCAGCCGGCCATCGAAGCCGCCGATGCCTCGCCCGATGGCCGCGCCATGCGCCTGATGGTCGCCGCCGGCGCGGGCATCCCGCTGCACTTTCTGGCAGAGGGCGAGTCGGCCAACCGGGCTACGGCAC
Source organism: Anaerolineae bacterium (assembly GCA_023511475.1). GTDB lineage: Bacteria > Chloroflexota > Anaerolineae > SpSt-313 > SpSt-313 > SpSt-313. The sequence continues at coordinate 4,734 of JAIMBM010000211.1, read as the reverse complement.
GCGAGATGGGCCGACCGACCTACCGCCACTATGCCCGTCGCCGGCAAGAGTTCTGCGAGATGCTCCTCGACCTGTGCGCATGGGTCGTGCGCCGGGCGCAGGCGAGGGGGAGGGGGGAGCTGGGGAATGAGTATGGGCTGGTGTGGGACGTGAGGCGTGAAACGTGAAACCTGAAACGTGAGGCGTGAGAGGAGGGTGGTATGTGGACGCAGGTGGAGCTGGCGGTGTCGGCGGGAAGCGGGCGCGAGTTCGAGGTGGTCTGCATCCGGCCAGGCCGGGCCAACGGTCTGGAGTACCCGCCGGAGGTGCTTGCCGCTTCTGTACCCCTTTGGGATGGCGTGACGTCCTTCGTGGACCATGCCTCGGCCCTCGACCGCACCCGCGTCGGCTACCGCAGTGTGCGGGACGTGTGTGGCGTGGTGGCCTCGCCCGCGTGGGAGGCCTCACGGGGCATCGTGGCGCGGCTGCGCCTGACGGGGCGCGCCGGCGAGGAGCTCGCACCCCTCCTGGAGGCGCTCGTGCAGGCCCGGCAGACGGCACAGCCCGCCCCGAACGTGGGCCTCTCGGCAGACCTGCTCGTGGCGCACGATGGCCGCCGCGTGCAGGCGATCGAGCGGGTGCTCGCCGTCGATGTGGTCGTCGCCCCGGCGGCGGGCGGGAGCGTCGAGCGCGTGCTCAACGCCCGCCGCGGGCTGGCGGAGGAAGGAGAGGGGACGTCTGCTGACGGGAATACCGGTGAGGCGCCCCGCGTGGGGCTGGAGAGGCCAGCCTCTGACGGGGTGCAGGTGCAGGCGGCGCCCCCCGAGGCGCCGCAAGGAGAAAGGGCAATGAGCGAGAGCAACGAGATGGATGCGGTAACCCCAACCCTCGCCGAGCTGCACAACGAGCTGGAGGAGGCACGAGTCGCGCGGCGAGAGCTGGCTTCGGCCTACCTGCGCACCGCCCTGGCGGCCTCGGGCCTGCCGCTGCCAATGCAGCAGGCCGTGCAGGTACGCCTCGCCCAGCGGAAGGACTATACCGTCGCCGACGTCGTGCACGAGGTCGAGGCGCAACGGACCGTCTGGGCCGCGCTGCAGGAGGAGCAGACGGTGCAGAACCTCGGCCCGCGCCCGCAGGTCACCGCCATGCAGGACGAGCTGGACCGCCTGCAGCTTGCCTGCGAGCACCTCTTGGGCCTGCCCCTGCCCGACTCGCAGCGGGACGTTCCCCGCCTGACCGGTCTGCGGGAGCTGTACCTGCTCCTGACCGGCGATCATGAGATGCGCGGGGTCTTTGTGCCCGAGCGCGTCACCCTGGCCAACGTCACCACCGGCACCATGACCTCCATCGTTAAGAACGCCCTCAACAAAGTGCTGGTCCGCTCCTTCGAGGCGCGGCCGCAGTGGTGGCAGCCGATTGTAGTTGAGGAGGACTTTCCGACCCTCAACGACGTCACCTGGATCACCCTGGGTGGCTTCGGGGACCTCGCCACCGTCCCGGAGGGCTCGGCCTATGCCGAGGTCGCAAACCTCACCGACGCCGAAGAGGTCTCGGCCTGGACGAAGAAGGGCGGCTACATCGGCATCACGCTGGAGACGATCGACCGCGATGACGTCGCCGCCATCCGGCAGATACCGCGCAAGCTCGGCCTGGCGGCCTGGCGGACGCTCTCTGCGAGCGTGGCGGGCCTGTTCACCGCCAACTCGGGGGTCGGACCCTACTGGCCGGGATCGCAGTCCACCTACCGGCTGTTCGACGCACAGTACGGCAACCTGGGAACGAGCGCCCTCTCGGCTGCCTCCTGGGACGCGACGGTGCAGGCCATGTTCCGACAGACGGAGGCCGGCAGCGGCAGGCGCCTGGGAGTGCGGCCCAAGTGGCTGCTGGTTCCTATCGAGCTGGAAAAGACCGCCCTGACCATCATGAAGTCGGCGGGCGAGCCGGGCACGGGGAACAATGATGCCAACGTGCGTGCCGGAACCTTTGGGGTCATCACCGTTCCCGAGTTCACGGACGCGAATGACTGGGCCGCGGCGGCCGATCCCGCGGACCTGCCGGGCATCTGTATCGGGTACCGCTTTGGCCGCACCCCGGAGCTGTTCGTCGCCGACGATGCGACCATCGGCTCGATGTTCACCCACGACGAGATGCGCATCAAGGTCCGCTTCCTGTACACCATCGGTGTGGCGGATCCAAAGGCGCTCTACAAGCACAACGTGGCCTGATCGGCCTGAGAGGACCTACTCAGAAGGAGAGCGATCATGGATAGCATACCCCTGGACCCCGGCGGCCTGCTCAATCCCCTGATGGCTGCAGCGATGGCCGGGCTCCTGGCGCAGTGGCTCAAAGCTTACCTGCCGGACTGGCGCTTCACGAACCTGCTCGTCCTCGCTCTGGCCGTCGCGGTCGAGGTGTGCGCGGCATGGCTGGCAGGGACGCACGCCTGGTGGAGCGCCGCCTGGCTCGGGTTCCTCGGCGCCTCGATCGCCACCTTTGGCTACGAGGCGGTCACGAACCTTTTTGGCCTCGCCGGTGCGGGGCCGAGGGCAAGCACCTGATGGAGGCGCCCCGATGGGGCCGGCGGCGACGGCTGCCGGCCCCCGGCAGGGCGCGTTGCCGATGGGCTGGAAGAAGGAGGATGGCTATGTCCCGCGGTCTACCCGAGATTCACGCCCGCCTGCAGGCTGCAGACCGGGCACTGGCCCTGGCAGAGGGCGGGTCCAGCGAGCTCGGCCGCGTGCGTGAGGCGGTCGGCTCGCTCCTCGTTGCGCTGCACGAGCTGGTGACGCTCTGGGAGGAGCGCAGTCCGGCGCAGGGCGCCACTGCCCCGATGGCACCGGACGAGGCGCCTCAGCCACGCTCGCGGGGAGGGCGGCGATGAGCGCAGCCTACAAGCAGGGCTCTGCGCCCGGCCTGGTCCATGCCGGCCCCTGCCAGTTCGTGGCCGTGCATGCCAGCCTCGGCTCGGGGGCCGGAAGCGTCTCCGTGATCGATGGAGTTGACGCCGGGGGCGACCCCGTGGTGACGCTTGCGGTCGACGGCTCCTCGGCTGCGTTCTGCCCGGCGGTGCCGATCGCGCTGCACCGGGGCCTGTACGTCGTCGTGGCGAACGGCTGCGAGTACACCGTCGTGTGGGTCTAGCCGGGGCCCGGAACGCCCCGGGTGGAGGTTTCCATGTCCTCCCTCTCGGAGATCATCGATCGCATCGAGGCCGACCTCAAGGACACCGCCAACGCCACCTGGTCGCCCGAAGACCTGACCCGTGCCGTGCGCTGGGCCCTGCAGGAGCTTTCCTGGGCCACGCCGCGGCGGGCGGTCGCCGCGCTGACGGCGGAGGAGGGCGTGCGCGAGTATTCCCTCACCGCCGGTGGGATCGGCGATGCGCTGTTCGTGACCGAGGTATGGTACCCCTACAGGGCGAGCGATGCGGGCTATCCGCCGCCCGTCGTCCCCTGGCGCCTGCTGGATGACGACACACTCTTCCTCGACGTGCCCGGCGTGGCCTGCGGCGAGGGCATCCGCGTCTTCTACGCGCGGCCGCACACGCTGGCCGGGCTGGACGATGCGGTAGCCACGACGCTGACGCGCGAGCAGGAGGAGCTGGTTTGCCTCGGGGCGGCGGGGTACGCCGCCCTGCAGCGCGCGCAGGAAGCCATCGGGCAAGTCAACATAATCGGCGAAGCGCCACGCCTCTGGCGTGACTGGGCCGAGGCACGGCTGGGCGAGTTCCGCAGCCGCCTTGCCCAGCTCTCCCGGCGCGAGATGCAATGGCGGACCGCATGGACCGAAGGCTGGGCACCGTAGGCGCACGGCGTGCCGTGCCCCGTGCAGGGTCAGGACCTATCGGGAGGAGGGCGCGATGCACATCGAACGCGGGATCGTCCGCAGCTTTGATGCAGCCACCTGGCGAGCCAGTGTAGAGATCGCGGGCGCGCACACCGCGCTCCTCACAGGCGTGCCCGTTGCCGGCGATCTCGGGCCGGACCTGCTCATGCCCGGGACGCGGGTGTGGGTATGCCTCTCCGAAGAGGGGAATCCGGCCGATGCCGCCGTCCTCGTGCCCTATGGCACGGCGCCCGGCCCCTGGGTTACCTCGCGCCTGTGGAAGCCTTCCCTGGCGAGCGCGAGTCGCACGAGCCCGCTCACCTGCAGCGCCACATCGTACGAGGCGGTGCCGGGGCTGGACGTCTCGCTCACCCTCGACGTGCCGGGCAGCGTGCTCCTGACCGCCGCCGCCTGCGGGTACCTGGCGAGCGCAGGGATCACCTATGCGCTGTCGCTCTTTCACCACGATGCCCATGAGGCGACAGAGCTGGCACCCGGTGCGGAGATCGGAGGGACAGGTGCCGCGGCGGGTGAGAGCTGTGCTCTCACGGTCCTCGCCGTGCAGAGCGGCATCCCGGCGGGCACGCACACCTTTGTGCTCAAGCACCGCGTCTCTGCGGGGTCGGCCGTGCTGACGCGCGGCAGAATCGTGGCGCTGGCCATGGCCGGCTAGAGCTCGGGTGTCAAAGGCAGGCGTGGCACATCTCTGCAGTCAATAGCTGCCTAGCTTCACGCCCGCGTTCGCAGCGCGGGAAATCCAGGTGCACCCGACCTTGGCCTTTCCGAGCGAAATCCGTGGCGCCGGGGACGCCCCTCCCCCTTCCCCCTCCCCGGGGGGGGCCGCGGGGGGGGCGCCCCCGGGGGGGGGCCCCCCCCGGCCCGCGCGCGCGCCGGGGGGCGGCCCCCGCGGCGGCGCGGCGGGGGGCCCCC
>JAIMBM010000210.1 GCA_023511475.1 Anaerolineae bacterium | reverse complement strand
GGCCTGCCGGCCGGTGACCATCAGCTCGACCTGCACCGTCTTTGCCGAATCGGAAGTGATCTCGCATCTGGCGCGGGGCACACCGCGGCCGGAGATCGTAGCGGGGCTCCATCATGCGATTGCCAGCCGCCTGCTGGGCATGGCGGGACGAGTCGGTCTGACGCCCGTCGTCGTATGTACCGGCGGAGTGGCCCAGAACGCCGGCGTCATTGCGGCCCTTGAGGCGATCGGAAGGGTGGCCATCACGGTTCCTCCTGACGCCCAGTTCGCAGGTGCCCTGGGCGCTGCTCTGATTGCGGCAGCGCGCGCCGCCGAAGGGAGGTGATGCAATCGCGGCGAGCTGCCACGAGAGGTGTGGTTGTTGGGGCTGCCGACCGGGTGGCTGCAAGGTGGCACCACCTAGCACCGCCGCTTTTCTGCGCTAGGTCCATGAAGGAGGAGTGCCATGGACAAGCCCTGGCTGCGCAAGTATGAGCCGCATATCCCCGCCTCGCTCTCGTATCCGGAAAAGACGCTGCCCCAAATCCTTGCCGACGTAGCCCGCCGCTTCCCGGAGCGTCCTGCCACCATCTTTTTCAAGGCCAGACTCACCTATCGCGAGCTCAACGAACTGGTCAACCGCTGCGGCGCCGGCCTCCAGCGGATGGGCATCCGCAAGGGCGACCGCGTCGCCATCCTGATTCCGAACTCGCCCCAGTACGTCATCGCCTACTATGCCATCCTGCGCATCGGGGCGATTGCCGTGCCCTGCAACCCGCTCTATGTAGCCCGCGAGCTGAACTACCAGCTCAAGGACTCGGGTGCCCGGGCCATCTTTACCCTCAGCCGGTTCTACAACACCGTCAAGGAGGCGCAGCCCGGCACGCCACTCGAGAGCATCGTCGTGACCAACATCAAGGAGTACTTCCCGCCCTTGCTCCGCTTCCTGTTCACCGTGGCCAAGGAGGCAAAGGAAGGCCATCGCGTCGATATCAGCAAAGACCCCTCGGCGCGCTGGTTCCAGTATTTCCTGGCTACCGCCCCGGCAACCCCCAAGGGCGTGGACATCTCGCTGGATGACACCGCCGTCCTCCTGTACACCGGCGGCACGACGGGCGTGCCCAAGGCGGCTGAGCTCTCCCACGGCAACATCATGGTCAATGCCGTACAGACTTCGGTGTGGTTCAGCGCGCAGGAAGGGCAGGAGGTCATCCTCTCCGCCCTGCCGCTCAGCCACAGCTACGGCATGACTACGGCCATGAACTTTCCGGTCTATGCCGGGGCTACGATGATCCTCATTCCGAACCCCCGGGATATCCACGACGTCCTCGAGAACATTCAGCGCTTCCGTCCGACCGCCTACCCCGGCGTGCCAACCATGTACGTCGCCATCAACAACTATCCCAAGGTCAGCCAGTACGATCTCCGCTCAATCAAAGCCTGCATCAGCGGCGGCGCCCCCCTGCCGGTCGAGGTCCAGAAGCGCTTCCAGGAGATCACCGGCGCCAAGCTCGTCGAGGGCTATGGCCTCAGCGAGACCTCACCGGTTACCCACGCCAACCCGATCTATGGCGAGAATCGCATCGGCACCATCGGCCTGCCCTGGCCCGACACCGACTGCAAGATCGTGGACGTCGAGACGGGGACGCGCGAGATGCCCGTCGGCGAGACCGGTGAACTGATCATCCGCGGGCCGCAGGTCATGAAGGGGTACTGGAACCGACCCGACGAGACGGCCCTTGCCCTGCGCGAGGGCTGGCTCTACACCGGCGACATCGCCCGCATGGATGCCGACGGCTACTTCCAGATCGTGGACCGCAAGAAGGACATGATCATCGCCGGCGGGTTCAACATCTATCCGCGCGAGATCGAGGAGGTCCTCTACGAGCACCCGAAGGTCAAAGAGGCGGTAGCCGTCGGCCTTCCCGACCCGCACCGCGGCGAGACGGTGAAGGTCTTTATCGTTCTCAAGGCGGGCGAGACGGCCACCGAGCAGGAGATCATCGAGTACTGCCGCGGCAAGATGGCTCGCTTCAAGGTGCCTACAGCCGTCGAGTTCCGCAGCGAGCTCCCCAAGACCATGGTCGGGAAGATCCTGCGCCGTGTGTTGCGGGAGGAAGAGCTCGCCAAACAGGCGAAAGGGAGCTGAGGGCCCAACCGGCCACTAAAAAGCAGCCTGCCGGACCCGCGTGTCGCCGGGTGCGGCAGGCTGCCCCCTTTTCTGCCGAACAGGATGTCAGCGCAGCACGTAGCCGAGGCGGCGCAGCTCGCGCTCGTCCTTGCGCCAGTTCTTGCGCACCTTGACCCAGAGCTCGAGATAGACCCTGCGCTCGAGAAACTGCTCGATCTGCTCCCGAGCTGCTGCACCGAGGGTCCTCAGCATCTGGCCCCCTTTGCCGATGAGGATACCCTTCTGCGACTCGCGCTCCACATAGATGGTCGCAGAGATGTAGACGAGGTCCTCCCGCCGCTCCTTGAACTCTTCGACCATCACCGCGACGGCATGCGGCACCTCCTGGAAGAGGAGCCCAAGCGCCTGCTCGCGGATGAGCTCGGCGACGATAAAGCGCTCCTGCTGGTCGGTGATCTGCTCCTCCGGGAAGTAGCGTGGCCCGAGCGGCAGCTTGGCCACGATCACCTCCAGCAGGCGGTCGCAACCCTCCCCGGTCGTAGCCGTGATCGGCAACCACTCCGCCTGCGGCAGCAGCTCATGGTACGCCTCGGCCCGCTCCGGGATTCCCCCGGCAGGCACAAGGTCCATCTTGTTGAGCGCGAGCACCGTCTCCGGCGCCTCTTTGAGCCAGCTGGCGATCTGGTGCTCCTGCGGCGAGGCCGGTGTGGATATGTCGACCACCCACAGCACGACGTCGGCATCGAGGATGGCGCGCCGGGCCGTCTCTACCATGTACTCGCCCAGCTTGTCGATGGGGCGGTGGATGCCCGGGGTGTCTAGAAAGATGACCTGGGAATCCGGCCGGGTCAGGATGCCCAGGAGACGGTGCCGGGTCGTCTGCGGACGCGGCGAGACGATCGCCACCTTCTGTCCCAGATAGTGATTCATCAGGGTCGACTTGCCCACATTCGGCTCGCCAACCACTGCGACATACCCGGAGCGGTGGTCCGGCGGCAGCTCCCCGGTGAGCCACTCTGCCCCAAAGGTCTCTGCTTCCTCGCTCACGCTCTGCTCCTGTGCGAGGGCCGTGCCCTCGCCCCACGGAATATGCCCGATAGACGTCGGGTCCCCGGCGCGCGCCCAGGTGTCCGCTCTCCTGGCCAGCGCCCAGCGGCACAGCTGTGGTGCCCCGCGCCGCGGCCCGTCAGCGCGTGGGGGCCTGGCTCTCGGTCCTGGTCGCCAGCCGGAGGCTGAAGGGGTTAAAGTTCGTGCCATAGTCGTACACATCCAACCCCTCCGACCGCTTCAGGAAGCCCGTCACCGCATAGGTGACAGGGGTGGCCAGGGCCTCGAACCCGGTCTTGAACACATAGTTGGAGATGATGACCGGCCACAGCATGGCCCAGGGCTGCGTACCGGCAAAGGCAACAAGGATGAACACGAGGGTATCGACCCCTTCGCCGACCATCGTGCTGGCGATCGTGCGCGTCCACAGCCACCGGCCGCGGGTGAGCATCTTCATCACGGCCATGACGTACGAGTTGGAAAAGCTCCCCGCAGCGTAGCCCAGCAGGCTGCCCAGCACGATCCGCGGGGTCGCACCCAGGATGCGGATATAGGCCTCCTGGCCTTCCCAGCCCGGTGCCGGCGGCAGGGCACCCACCACGGCAAAGACACCGGCCATGAGGAAAAGCAACGCAAACCCGGTCCAGATAACCCGGCGCGCCCGCGCGTAACCGTAGACCTCCACCAGGATATCGCCAAAGATGTAGCTGATCGGGAATAGCAGCGTCCCGCCGTCAAAGGTGAACGGGCCGAACAGCAGGAACTTGGTCGAGGCCACGTTGCTGATGAGCAACACGGCAACAAAGACGGCCATAACCAGGTCAAAGTAGCGCGGCGCCGACCGTGTCTCAGAACTCGCCATCGAACTCCCCACTCTCTCTCACATGCTCGCCCGCCCAGAGGCGACAGAAGGCACAGAGCTCAGGCGCCGTCGTCGGCTGGCCGCATCGACTGCACGGGTGCAGCTCCACCCGCTCAAGCTCGGGTCCGGGTAGCCCCATCTCGCTCCGTGCCCGCAGGAATCCCAGGTAGAACATCTCTTTCGTGCCTCGGGAGCGCGCCTCGAGCTGATTCAATATGTCCTTATAGTACAGTGTCGTTGCCCCCTGGGCGTGCGGGCACTCGTCGTATATGTAGTCAATCCCACGCAGGATGGCGTAGGCGGCCACCTCGCGCTCCCGCAGGCGTACGAGCGGCTTGACCTTGCGGGCCAAACCCGCCGACGAGGGAGGCAGCACCGGTGCCTGCCGCGCCAGGTATCCGACATTCCAATGCAGCGCGTTCTGCAGCAGCACGGCTACTTCATCATCCAGGTTATGGCCGGTGACGATGGCGGCATACCCTCCTTCGCAGGCCTTCTGGTTCATGATATGGCGCTTTACCAACCCGCACACCGAGCAAGGCTTGCGTCCGCGCCGCTGGCGCACCAACTCGGGGACGCTCGCGCCATACTGGCCTCTCAGGTCGACCGTGTACAGCCTGGTACCGGGGCGGGTCGCGACGAATTCCTCAACCCTGGCTTGCGAAGCTGCCGAGTATCCCTGCTCGATCCCGAGATTGATGTGCAGGCCATCGACCTGATGGCCGAGGCGGAGGAGGATGTCCCACAGGGCAAGCGAGTCTTTCCCGCCCGAGACGGCAAGCAGCACACGCTCCCCGGGCGTGAACATCGCATACTTCTCGATGGTCCTCGCCACCTGCCGCGGCACCCACTCGACAAAATGCTCAGCGCAGAGCGCCAGCCGGTGTTGCCGCATGTTGATAGCTGCCGTTGCGCCGCAAAGCCTGCACTTCAAGCGCTCAACCTCCGGAGACGACAGCGACGAGCTTGAGCTCGTCGTCGTCCTCTAGGATGGTCTCCTCGTTGACCAGCACGCCGTTACGCAGTGCGAGCACCGCCTCCGGGTCCATGGTCACGAAATCGAAGTCGCGCCGGCGCCTGAGCATGTGAAAGGCCACCCTGGCCATTTGCGGGTATCCCTTCCAGGGCAGCCCGCGGAACCTCAGTATCTCGCGCCAGTGCTTCGCCGCCTCCAGGGGGTTGATGGTGGCCGGAATGGGATAGAGTTTGCCGTTGCGCCACATGGCGCCCATAAAATCGAAATCCTGGATGGCGTCCTCCATTCCCAGCTCGCGGCAGAGCCGGAAGGTGGTGGTGCAGAGGTTGGCCGAGAACTGGGCTCCCAGGTCGAACTGGTAGCCTTCCTTGTTGTAGCCGCGGGCCCGCCCCCCTGCCACATCCCTTTCCTCCAGGCAGAGCACGTCTACGCCCTTCTTGCGCAATTCGTAGGTTGCGGCGAGCCCCGCCGGCCCTGCCCCGATGACGATGACGCTCACGTTTCCTGACCTCCTCGCTAGCTGCCCCGGCCTCGAGCGGTCCGGGTCCATGATTAGGAACGCCGTCTTCTGATTGTTTTTCCGTAAAGGACGCGGGCTGACCAACGGCCGCGCCTCGGCTGAGACACGGTGAACCTTCCAAGCATTACCAGAATGTCTCCCTGCGAATCCATGGCATTTGCTTTCGCCGGGTCAATCGCCCGATTCGCCTCCATCCGCCCGTTTGGCGCGATCCCTTAAGGTAAGGGTTCACCGGGCGGAGATCCCGATCCGGGTCCCGCGTCGCCTCTTCGCCCTTATTTAATGCGGCCGTAGCCGGTTACGTTGACCATGAAGGCGTACCGCTGTAAGCGGCTTATCAAAGGCATGAAGGGCATGGTCGCCCACATGGGGTACTTGAGCAACAGGTTCTGCGCCGCCTTGTCC